>NZ_CP040093.1:2682952-2984770 GCF_006016075.1 Caloramator sp. E03
TACAAAACTTGATTTTATAAATTGTGCTGAATTGCATTTAAATGAGAATAACATTGGAAATTATTATGGGGAAAACATGTATATTTCAAGATTAGGCTATATATCCCCAATTTGGAGCAGAGAGCTCACTTTAAAATTTATGAAAATAGCTGATGAAGAGAAATGGGATTTAGTAGTTCATGACTGCTCAAACTATACAAAATTTGCAAGAAGTTTAAATTTAAGCAGCAAAGAAGGTAAGTGGTTTGGACATAGCAGTTATGGCTGTGAGTTTCAAAGAATACCCTATGAAGTATTTTTACCAATACTGCGAGATGAAAACTTTAAATTTTTAAGTGAAGAAGAACTACCGCAGGGCTATAGAATAGGGGAGATTATTTTTTAGAGAGCTTTGTTAATATTATTTTAAAAAGTAAAAATGTACAGTTGATTTCTGCTCATATTGCAGATTATGGCAGAATATTACATGAATCAGGACTTTTAAAGCTATGATAAAAAGGTATTAAGAATAATATTAAAAATATATTATAAATATAGTTTTTATTTATGGGGAGGGTAGGAGTATGGCCAAAGTAGTGGTTAATGAATGTGAAAGTTATGATTTAGAGAAGGTGATTGAAAAAATTAATAGTGGAATTGAATTGCTTGGTGGTTGGGATAACTTTGTTAAGCCTAAAATGAAGGTACTGCTTAAAGTAAATTTAATAGGACCTAAGAGTCCTGAATCTGCCGCAGTTACTCATTGCGAATTTGTTAGAGCTCTTACTAGAATATTAAAACAAAGAGGTTGTACGGTATGGATAGGTGATAGTGCCGGCGGAGCAATTGCAGGAATAGCTCCAACAGCACAAAGTATGGAAATATCTGGTTTGAGAAAAGTCGCAGAGGAAGAGAATGTAGAATTAAAAAACTTTGATAAGGAAGGTACAGTAGATACAGGAGGAGGGCATTATGCTATTGATAGACTTTACTTAGCAAAACCTCTTTTTGATGCAGATTTTATAATTAATGTTCCAAAGCTTAAAACTCATTCTGGTTGTATTTATACTGGTGCAGTAAAAAATGTTTTTGGGTGTATTCAAGGATTAAGAAAAGCTGAATATCATAAGGCTGCTCCAAATCCAAAGGATTTTGGAAACATATTAGTTGATATATATGAAGCAGTAAAAATAGGACTTCACATTATGGATGGAATTACTGCAATGGAAGGTGAAGGTCCTACTGCAGGAAGTGTTTATAATGCAAATAAAATACTAATTAGTACGGATCCATTAGCGCTTGATACTACGGCAATAAATATGATTGGATTAGACATTAAGGATATCCCCATACTTAATGCTGCCATAGAAAGAAAACTTGGAGAATCAAATAAAGATAATATTGAGATTTGCGGAGACTACTCTAAGCTGCCGGTGCTTCAAAATTATAAAATTCCAAAAAGATTTACTTCAAAAAAGAAAAGCAATTATAATGCAGTGATTAAGGTTATTAATTTTTTAAAGACAAAGCCAAAGATTAATTTAAAAAAATGCATAAAATGTAATACTTGTGTAGATAGTTGTCCTGTGCATGCTATTGATAAGACAACTAAAAAAATAAATTATTCCAAATGTATTGAATGTATGTGCTGTCATGAACTTTGCCGTTACAAGGCAGTTGAACTTAAAAGAGTAAATCCTATTGCAGGAATAATGACAAAATTTTATAGAGGGAATTATAAATAAGGCTTATGCTTACAACCTCTGCTATAGCTGACACTTCTTTTCTCAAAATAATTTATTAAGAGTTTTTATTTAAATAGCTTGAACTATTAGCATATAAATTACTGTTCCACCTGTTAATAGTTTAATAGCCACAAATTGCATAGAACCTGCATATACTGTAGAACTCATCAATATAGCCCAGATAAAATTATAACCTGATTTTTGAAATAGTAATCCAAATGCAATTCCAACTGATAGATAACCTAACATTATGGGAATTGTAGCTAAAAAAGCTGTTTTTAATGTTTTTTTCATGTTAATCCTCCTATGGTTTAGCTGTAAATTATAGTAAATATTATATCAGAACATAGGTTGGAAATCAGTAATAAGGATTCTAAATTAAAAAGGCCGGTATACGTTCAGTTATTATGACTACAGTATCTGGGTTAAACATAAAGGAAGTTCCAGATATTATTGATATTGTTGTTAAGCATGGTGTGGATGTATATGCTTTTGCAAGGTATTGCCCAAATGGCAAGGAAAAGGATATTGGTATGACTCCGCAGGAATACAAGGAACTATTGGATATATGTTATCAAAAGTTTCAAAAATATGAGAAAGAGGGTTGCAAAACCTATTTTAATCGAAAAGATCATCTGTGGACGCTTTATGAATATGAAAAAGGTATTTTTAAAATTCCTGTAGATGTGCAAACAGGAATGATTTATGGAGGATGCAACTGTGGTAATTGCCATCTGACAATCCTACCTAATGGTGATATTTATGCATGCCGCCGATTTGAAAGCAAGGTTAGCAATGCTTTTAAAAACGGTTTTTATGGTGCACCTACGGTTTGTATAGTATTTTCCCAGAAAAACTTCCTATTTAGCATAGCCGATTCATTCTGCTGTGCGACAAATATGGTATTAGAGGCAACAGAACTTGGGATTTCATCATGTATTATTTCACGAGCAGAAGAAACCTTTGAAAATGAATTAGGGCAAAAGTTATTAAAGGATTGGCAAATTTCTGATAATTATATTGCAAGATGCTTTGTTATTCTTGGTTATTGCGATGGAGAATATCCAACAGATAAGCCAAGAAAAAATGGAAGAATTAAAATTGTTGAATAATAGGATTATATAGAAAAATTATAAATGCTAAGATATGTAAATAAAATAAAACTTGTACCTTAGGCTATATAAATATTTAGCTTGAAGGGTACGGAATTATTTTGTTAAAAGGACTGGCAGGTTTATAACAATCTAATGCACATCTTCCTTTGTTTTACAGGAAGATGTGCATTTTAATTATATACTATTGACTTTTTTAAGATTTTGTTTTACAGTTCGTATATTCTCTGGTATATCTTCTGGAGTTATTTTTTTATGAATATTGCAGGTACCGGCATTTTTTGCCTCTTCATAGTACCAACACTTATATTCTAAAAGTTTAAGTGTTTCCTGCAATTGTTTAATTTGATTTTCAACAGCCTCTTTCTGCTTTTTAAACATATCAAGTCTTTTTTCAATTGTTGAATCGCCCTCTATAGTCCAGTCAATGTATGTTTTAATATCTTTAATTGACATGCCGGTCCTTTTTAAACATTCAATTAACGTTAGCCATTCAAAATCTTCATCTTTAAACATACGGATACCGCTTTTGCTTCGTTCAACAAATGGCAGTAAACCTTCTTTTGAATAAAAGCGAAGGGTATGAGGGGAAATATTTAGTTTTTTAGCTATTTCACCTATGGTGTAATACATAAATCAACCTCCAAAATGTAATAATTTTTGTTAAAGTATTATACTTGAAAGTTAAATAAAATTAATAGTATATTATAAAACCACTTGACTTGGAGTAAACTCTCAGGGTTATTATGATAGTACCATATATAGGTTCATGTGTCAATTTGTGAATTAAAAGACGTATAGGAGGTAAAATATTATGAAAAAGTTGGGATTTGGTTTAATGCGTCTGCCCCTTTTGGATAATAACGACCAGGGAAGCATCAATATGGAAGAGATGAAGCAGATGGTTGATACTTTTATTGAGAATGGATTTACATATTTTGATACAGCATATATGTACCATAATTTCAAAAGTGAAATTGCAGCTAAAGAAGCACTTGTTAAAAGGCACTCAAGGGATAGTTTTACATTAACAACAAAAATGCCTACGATGTTTCTAAAAACAAAAGAAGATATGGAACGTATTTTTAATGAACAGCTTGAAAAATGTGGTGTTGAATATTTCGATTATTATTTGCTTCATAATCTTGGAGTATCTCATTATGAAATAGCACAAATGCAAAATCTGGGACTTCGCCAATAGTTGAAGTACTATCTCCTGCAGAACGTCCTACAAAAAAAGGGCTGATTTTTGCTGCAACCCCTGCAAGCGATATAGTCTGTGGACCATGCCAGCTTGCTTCAGGTATAGGTCTTCAAGTGTTTATGACTGGCCGTGGAACTCCTTATGGTTTAGCAGTAGCTCCAGTTATAAAAGTGTGTTCAAGGAATGATATGAAAGATTTGTGGTATGATCTTATAGATGTTAATGCTGGTCCAATTGCATCGGGAGATGCAACAATACAAGATATTGGAACTTTATTGTTTAATTTAATAATAGATGTGGCAAGTGGGAGAAAGCAGAGTTTAGCTGAAAAATATAAGCTTCATAATGATTTTTGTATTTTTAATCCTGCACCTATTACCTGATAAAAAATTGTATATATCGTACAATAATATTCAATAATTTAATACATGATTAACATGTTAAAAAGTTTGAAAATATTTTAAATTATATTTAAACAGAAGAGCAAATAATGTAAAGCCATAAAGGAGGTTCACATGTTAAAGGTAGATGATTTAAAAGGTGTAATCCCCCCAATTGTTACTCCTGTTGATGATGAAGAAAATGTAGATGAACAAGGTCTTAAAAAAGTAATTGATTATGTTATTAGCGGAGGAGTTCATGGTGTTTTTGTACTTGGCAGCAATGGAGAATTCTATGCATTCGATTATGAAAATAAAAAAAGAGCTGTTGAGATAACAGTAAGGCATGTGAATAAAAGAGTCCCTGTCTATGTAGGTGCCAGTGCTATTACAACAAAAGAATGTATTAAATTAGCTAAGATGGCTGAAGATGTGGGGGCAGATGCAGTAACTGTACTTACACCTATGTTTATAAAACCCAATGAAAAAGAAATGTACAACCATTTTGAAGCTATTGCTAAATCAACAAGCCTTCCTGTGATTTTGTATAATAATCCTGATAAAACTACAAATAATATTTCTGTTTCACTGCTTGAAAAATTATCAAAGATTGATAATATTATAGGAATCAAAAATACATCCTTTGATTTTGCTCAAACAGTAGAATATATAAGAGTTACAAGGGATAATAAAAATTTTAAAGTGCTTAGCGGTTCAGATTATTTGATTTATGCAACCTTAGCTTATGGTGGAGCAGGCTGTGTTGCTGGGACAGCAAATGTAGCTCCAAGATTAGTAGTAGATATTTATGAAAAATATATGGCTGGAGATTATAAAGGAGCGATAGATGCTCAATACAGGCTTATTCCTCTAAGAAATGCATATAATTATGGAAGTTTCCCAGTACCTATGAAGGATTGCCTGAATATATTAGGGTTAGATATAGGACATCCAGTAAAACCAATTGAGCACTGTAGTGAAGAAAAGCTTCAGGCAATTAAGAAGGTTTTAGATGATTTAGGCTTAACTAATATCTAGTATGAAAGAGCGGTGTATCTAAATGAGTACAATCAGGGAAGATGCCTTTAGAATTATAGATGAGTCTATTAAAGCTGTACTGCCAGAAGAAGCAGTTATTAAAGCACTTGAAAATAAAGTGTTTGAAGGCAATGTGGTTGTAATTGCTATTGGGAAGGCTGCTTGGAATATGGCAAAAGCTACTAAGGATACATTAAAAGATAAAGTTACAAAGGGCATTGTTATTACAAAATATAATCATTCTAAAGGCCCAATTGAAGGCTTTGAAATAATTGAAGCAGGCCATCCAATCCCGGATAAAAATTCAGTATTAGGGGCTTCAAGGGCTATAGAGCTTGTTTCAAATTTAACTGAAAAAGATAATGTAATATTTTTAATTTCCGGTGGGGGATCGGCACTATTTGAAAAACCAGCAGATGGAGTGGAGCTTGAGGATATAATTGATATTACAGATCAGCTTTTATCCTGTGGGGCTGATATTGTTGAAATAAATACTATAAGAAAGCATCTTTCAGCAGTTAAAGGCGGAAGGTTTGCTCTTCTGTGTAATAAAGCAAAAATTTATGCAATAGTGTTATCAGATGTAATTGGTAACAGATTGGATTCAATTGCTTCAGGTCCTGCTTATCCTGATAGTTCAACATCACAAGAAGCTATAAGCATTATAGAAAAATATGGTTTGAAAGTTAGTGAGCATTTAATAGATGTTTTAAAGTTAGAAACCCCAAAGAAAATAGATAACTGCGAAACGGTTGTTACTGGAAGCGTTGATGCTTTATGTGAAGCAGCTTCAAAAGTAGCAGAAAAATTAGGATATAAGGTTGTGTTTTTAACATCTACATTAGAATGTGAAGCAAAAGAGGCAGGAAGGTTCATTTCAGCAATTGCAAGGGAAATTAAAAAAGGGACTTCAAGTATAAAGCCTCCTTGTGCAATAATCGCTGGCGGAGAAACTGTTGTACGTATTACAGGGAATGGGAAAGGTGGAAGGAATCAGGAATTAGCATTATCAGCAGCTTTAGGTATTGAAGGTCTTGAAAATGTTGTTATATTTTCAGTAGGTTCTGATGGAACTGATGGGCCAACTGATGCAGCAGGTGGTATTGTTGATGGACAGACAGCAAATAGAATAAGGAAAACAAAAATAGAACCTGTTGTTTATCTTGATAATAATGATTCTTATAATGCACTAAAATCAAGCGGGGATTTAATTATTACAGGTTCAACAGGTACAAATGTAAATGACTTAATAGTTTTATTAATAAAATAATTTATCATTAGAAAGGGGTCATGAAAATGAAAATAGGTTTTATAGGACTTGGAATTATGGGAAAGCCAATGGCAAAAAATTTGATTAAAGCAGGTTATGAATTAGTTGTATTAGATTTAAATAAGGCTGCTGTTGATGAATTAACAGCTCTTGGAGCTCAAGCTGGAAAATCTAATGTAGATATTGCAAATCAATGTGATGTCATCATAACAATGCTTCCAAATTCTCCTCATGTTAAGGCAGTAGTTTTTGGTGAAGGCGGTATAATTGAAGGAGTTAAGCCAGGAAAAATTCTTATAGACATGAGTTCAATAGCACCTTTGGCAAGCCGTGAAATATATGAAGCATTAGCACAAAAAGGAGTTGAAATGCTTGATGCACCTGTAAGTGGTGGTGAACCAAAGGCGATAGATGGAACATTGTCAGTTATGGTAGGTGGTAAGAAAGAAATTTTCGATAAATGTTATGATATAATGAAGGCAATGGCAAGTTCAGTAGTATACATTGGTGAAATTGGAGCAGGTAATATTGCAAAGCTTTGTAACCAGATTGTAGTTGCTATAAATATAGCTGCTGTTTCAGAGGCACTAATTCTTGCAAAGAAGGCAGGAGTTTCACCTGATTTAGTATATCAGGCAATAAGAGGTGGCCTTGCAGGAAGTACAGTAATGGATGCAAAAGCTCCAATGATGATGGACAGGAATTTCAAACCAGGATTTAGAATAGATCTTCATATTAAAGATTTGAATAACGTTCTTGAAACATCTCATAGCGTAGGTGCTCCTCTTCCATTAACTGCTCAGCTTATGGAGATTATGCAGGCAATAAAATTAGATGGCTGTGGAGTAGAGGATCATGCAAGTATTGTAAAATTCTATGAAAAACTAGCAAATGCTGAGGTTACAAGATAATTTAAATAAAGTATAGTAATTAACACAAGATCCTTAAAATAGGTATCTTGTGTTAATTGTTAATTTAAGGAAGTGAATATGAATGAGATATTTAAGACAATTCGTAATAATTTTATTTATAGCATTCATTGGAGAAATATTGAATAAAATATTTAATATTCCTATTCCAGGTAACATATTAGGTATGGTTTTATTACTATTTGCTCTTATCTTTGGAGTCATTAAGCTGGATTATGTTGATGAGGTTAGTAAATTCTTATTAGAAAATTAAAGATATTTAGAATTAAAGATCCTGTAGCTGCAGGTATTGCTATTGGAACTTCATCTCATGTACTTGGTACCTCAAAGGCAATAGAGATTGGAGAGGTTGAGGGGGCAATGAGCGGTCTAGCAATTGGAATTTTAGGACTTACAACAGTTTTACTAGCACCAGTTATAATTAAAATTCTTCAATATTTTTAGTAATATGAATTATTGCATATTTTATTTATAATTTTTTAAAAAGGGATTAAAGAACATGGGAATGATAAGCAAAAGCGATTTGATAAGAAATAAAAATTAGCAGATGTTGGTCAATTTACCATAAGGAATAAAAGTACCTGTAATAGAATAAGGTACCTTATATATTGGTGAAAAGTTTCAAGAAAAAGATAAAGAAGTAAAAGCTTTAAAGCTTGGAATCGATTTAATTAAAGGATATAATAGCTATACCAAAGGCTGCTAATGAGCAGCATGTAATAGAAAATGCAAAAGCAGCCTTTATAACATTATCTAAAGATGAATTAGATGCACTTGATTCTGTTTTTCCAGCTCCAAGAAAAAAAGTAAGCTTAGATATTTTATAATAATATCTAAGCTTACTTTAATAATTTATGCTTTTAATATTGACTTTCTATGATCAATTTTAAATTTATTAGGAGTTACTCCTTCAAACTTTGAAAATACTTTGCTAAAATATCCAGGATCAATATAACCAACTTCAAAGGATATTTCACTTATACTTTTATCAGTTAACTCTAATAGTTCCTTTGCTTTTTTTATTCTTAATTTTGATAGATATTCAATGAAAGTCATACCTACATTGGCTTTAAAGTATCTGCTAAAATATTGGGGGTTTAAGTGTACAAATGATGCAACAGATTCAAGGTTTATGTTTTTAGAATAATTTTTATGTATATAATCAATTGCTTCCTGTATAAGAGATTTATTCATTGCATTTATTTCAAGGGAGGAAATATTTTCATTAAATTGAATGGATGTAATAGCTTTGTTAATAGCCTCAACAATTTCTGATGGTTTTGCAGGCTTTAAAAGAAAATCTATAACATTTAGCTTAATAGCAGCTTGGGCAAACTGAAATTCATCATAGGCTGTTAGTATTATTGTTTTAACGTTGTGATTAAATTTTAGTATTGTCTTTTGTGCTTCAATTCCATTTTTTTCAGGCATTCTAATGTCCATTATAATTATGTCAGGCTTTATTCTCCTTGCTATTTCAACTGCCTCAATCCCATTTTGAGCCTCTTCGATTATATCAATGTTATCAAAATACTTTTTAATAATTATATTTATTGCTTTTCTTTCAAGAACTTCATCTTCAGCAATCATTAATTTATACACTTTTTATCCCCCAAGACTATTTTATATAAGGAACTCTAATTTGAACCTTGGTACCTTTTCCAACTGTGCTTTCAATTCTCAAGCCGTATTCATTGCCAAAATAATATTTAATTCTGCCATCAACATTATGTATGCCAAGGCCTATTTTATTATATTCTTGACTGCTGTTTAATAATGAAATTAATTTTTCTTCAGGTATTCCAAGGCCATTATCACAAATTTCTAATAATATATATTTTTTAAACATTAGTTTTCCAGAAATTATCAACTTTCCTCCTTCTTTTTTTTCTTCGAGTCCATGTATTATTGCATTTTCAACAATTGGTTGAAGAGTCATAACAGGAATTTTAGAATCTAAAATTTCAGGGTCAATGTTTATTTCGTAGCTTATCCTATTACCATAACGTATAGCTTGAATATTAATATATTTTCTTATATTATTTATTTCAGTTTCTATTTCAACCATATTACCAGAATTTTTAAGATTATATCTTAATAAATCGGAAAGATTATAAATTAAATCCTCAGTCTTTGGAGCACCTTCAATAAGAGCCATTCTTGCAATTGTGTTTAGTGTATTGAAAAGAAAGTGTGGATTGATTTGAGATTGTAATGATTTAATTTGAGTATCCCTTAATAGGTTTTCGAGGCGTATTTTTTCTTTTGTTTCTTTAAGGAGTTTGCTTTGAGTGATGTTTACCATACCAATTTTTGCTATATAATTTGCAAATATATATAAAAAATCTGAAGCATCTCTTAATTTGTCATAAGATACGATAGGAGCTTTCTTAAACTCCCTTCTTAAATCCTCTTCAGGAATTTCAATCTCTTGTGATAATTTTTTAAAATCTACAATGTTATCGTTTTTTTGCTCTTCTAATATAACTTGTCCACAAAGCATTCCGCCAATATAAGTATCATCAACGATTATTGGGGCAGCAACATCTGTAAGACCAGCGTGGCATCTGTAGATTACCGGACTTTTTGCATTCATTGACTGAAAACATCCATTAGCATCGCAAAGGGAACACCTTTGATAACCTTTTTTACTTTTTCTAATAAGGTTACAGTATCCAATGAAGTTGCTTGCTTTATCGATTGGAGAGCCATTACTATTTACAGTAATCGCTGCAAGTCCAAGCATCTTGGCAAACTTATCCTGAATGTTTTGAAGAAAATTAATATCAATTATTTCACTGATTTTATATTTTAGTTCCTCATTCATATCAATCACCTATCAAATATAAATTTACTATAAGTACAGTTTAAAAACAATTAATAGGTAAAATAATTACAATTTTTAGTAAGAAAAATATAAGTCAATTGGTAAATTATATACAAAAATAAAGCAAAAAATTTATAAAATTCTAACTATTTCCATAATATTATTATAGTGTAAATTCAAACAAATTTAAAGATGGAGGGATATAATAATGGGTCAAGAAGCATTGGGTATGATTGAAACAAAAGGCCTTGTTGCTGCAATTGAGGCCGCAGATTCGATGGTAAAGGCAGCAAATGTTACTTTAATCGGGTACGAAAAGATAGGATCAGGACTTGTTACTGTTATGGTAAGAGGGGATGTTGGAGCTGTTAAAGCAGCCACAGATGCAGGAGCAGCGTCAGCAAGAAGAGTTGGAGAAGTTATTTCAATCCATGTAATTCCAAGACCACATAATGATGTTGAAAAGATTCTTCCAAAGATGGAAGAAAAATAGTTGGTGAGGGGTAGCCTATGGATAATCAAATTATTGAGATGGTTTTAGAGGAAGTAAAAAAAAGACTTAATGGACAAACTCTAAATCAAAACCAGGTAATTGAAAAGAAAGAAGAAATTAAAAGGGAGGGTGAAACTGTGAATGTATCTGGAATTACTGAATTTGTAGGAACTGCTATAGGTGATACTGTAGGTCTTGTAATTGCAAATGTTGATAAAGGATTACATGAAAAAATGGGAATAGATAAAAAATATCGCTCAATAGGAATAATTGGTGCAAGAACAGGTGCAGGTCCTCAGATTATGGCAGTGGATGAAGCAGTAAAGGCTACGAATAGCGAAGTTGTATCAATTGAACTTCCAAGGGATACTAAAGGTGGAGCAGGTCATGGCTCATTTATTGTAATTGCTTCAGAGGATGTATCAGATGCAAGAAGAGCTGTTGAGGTTACTCTTAAGGAACTTGATAGAACTTTTGGAGATGTTTATGGCTGTGATGCAGGACATCTTGAATTACAATATACTGCAAGGGCTAGTTATGCTATAAATAAGGCTTTTGGTGCTCCTATTGGAAAGGCATTTGGGTTAATTGTTGGAGCACCAGCTGCAATTGGGCTTTTAATGGCAGATGTTGCATTGAAAACTGCAAGCGTTGAAGTTGTTTCTTATGGTTCACCAGCAGGAGGGACATCCCATTCAAATGAAGTTGTACTAAGCATTACAGGAGATTCTGGTGCTGTAAGACAAGCTATAATATCAGCAAGGGAAGTTGGGATTAAGATTTTAAGGGCCATGGGCCAAAATCCAGAATCATCAACAAAACCTTATATATAAAAAATGATGGGTGGTTGATAATATGAAAAGATCTAAAAGATTTGAAATTTTAGCAAATAGAGAAGTAAATAAGGATGGTTTTGTAAAGGATTGGCCTGAAGTAGGTCTTATTGCTATTGGAAGCCCAAATGATCCAAAACCAAGTATAAAAATAGTAAATGGAAAAGTAGTAGAAATGGATGGAAAAAAGAGAGAAGATTTTGATTTTATAGATTTATTTATTGCTGATCATTCTATAAATATTGAAAATGCTGAAAAATACATGTCAATGGATTCAATAGAAATTGCAAGAATGTTGGTTGATATAAATGTTCCAAGAGAAGAAATTGTGAAAATTACAACTTCAATAACTCCAGCAAAGATAGTAGAGGTTGTAGATAAGTTAAATGTTGTAGAGATGATGATGGCTCTTCAAAAGATGAGAGCAAGAAAGATACCTTCAAATCAATGCCATGTAACAAATGTAAAGGATAATCCTGTTCTTATTGCAGCAGATGCTGCTGAAGCTGCACTAAGAGGTTTTGATGAAATGGAAACAACAGTTGGCATAGTAAGATATGCACCTTTTAATGCCTTGTCATTACTTATTGGTTCCCAGACAGGAAGAGGAGGAGTTCTAACCCAGTGTGCCCTTGAGGAAGCTACGGAGCTAAGGCTTGGTATGATGGGATATACTTCTTATGCTGAAACTATTTCTGTATATGGTACTGAACAGGTTTTTGTTGATGGAGATGATACCCCATGGTCTAAAGCCTTTTTAGCATCAGCTTATGCTTCAAGAGGATTGAAAATGAGATTTACATCAGGAACTGGTTCAGAAGTACAGATGGGATATGCAGAAGGCAAGTCAATGCTCTATCTTGAAGCAAGATGTATTATGATTACAAAAGGTGCTGGAGTTCAAGGACTTCAAAATGGTTCAATAAGCTGTATTGGAGTTCCAGGAGCAGTATCAGAAGGAATAAGGGCAGTTCTTGCTGAGAACTTAATTACAACTATGCTTGATCTTGAAGTTGCATCTGGAAATGATCAAACCTTTACTCATTCACCTATAAGAAAAACTGCAAGAACTATGATGCAGTTCCTCCCAGGAACAGATTTTATATTCTCAGGCTATAGTGCAGTTCCAAACTATGACAATATGTTTGCAGGCTCTAATTTTGATTGTGATGATTATGATGACTATCTTGTACTTCAAAGGGATTTAAGGGTTAATGGGGGATTAAGGCCTGTAAAGGAAGAAGAAGTAATTGCAGTTAGAAATAGAGCAGCAAAAGCTCTTCAGGCAGTATTTAAGGAGCTTGGACTTCCTCAAATTACTGATGAGGAAGTTGAAGCTGCAACTTATGCTCATGGTAGCAAGGATGTTCCTAATAGAGCAGTTGTTGAGGACCTTAAGGCAGCCCAGGATCTTATAAAAAGAGGTATAACAGGTCTTGATATAGTTAAGGCTCTTTATAAAGGTGGATATGAGGATATAGCAGAGAGAGTTCTTAATATGCTCAAACAAAGAGTAGCAGGAGACTACCTCCATACATCATCTATTTTTGATAAGAACTTTAATGTAATTACTGCTGTAAATAATCCTAATGATTACAAAGGGCCTGGAACAGGCTATAGGCTTGAAGGGGAAAGATGGGAAGAAATAAAGAATATAAATAATGCATTAGATCCGGATAAAATTTAATTGGAGGGATAGAGATGATAAATGCATTGTCTAACGAAGAATTGATTGAATTAGTGGCTAAAGAAGTACTGAAATATCTTAAAGGTGAAAATGAAATCCCTCAGGGAGAAAAAAAATCTAAAGGTTATAATGGCAATAGTTCTATTGCAGGTAAAATGGAACTTATTGAAAAAGGTGCTGCTCAGATTGGAAAGAAAAGTGATGAAGTTGTAATTGCAATAGGACCTGCCTTTGGCATAAGTCAAACTAAAACAATTATAGATATTCCTCATGATGAAGTTTTAAGAGAAGTTATGGCAGGAATAGAAGAAGAAGGAATAACTCCAAGAGTTATAAGAGTACTCCATACCTCTGATGTAGCTTTTATGAGTCATACAGCTGCAAAACTTAGTGGTTCTGGTATAGGTATAGGAATTCAGTCCAAAGGAACAACAGTTATTCACCAAAAAGACCTTGAACCATTAAATAACCTTGAACTGTTTCCCCAAGCACCACTTATTGATCTTGAAACTTATAGGGCAATAGGTAAAAATGCTGCAAAATATGCAAAAGGAGAGTCACCTAATCCTGTTCCGGTTAAAAATGATCAAATGGCAAGACCAAAGTATCAGGCAAAAGCAGCAGTTCTTCATATAAAGGAGACTCAACATGTAGTTCAAAATGCAAAGCCAATTGAATTGGAAGTAGTTTTTAAGTAAAGGGGGGATAAACTATGGATAATACATTAATAGAGGAAATAGTAAATGAAGTTTTAAAATCTATAAATAAAGTTCAAAGAGAAGATAAAAGGCAAAATTATTGCAACAGCGTAAATGAAAAACTTGGAGTTAAGGATTATCCACTAATTCAAAAGAGAAAGGATTTAATAAAAACTAAGACAGGAAAGAACATTGATGATATAAATATTGAAAATGTAATCTCAGGAAAAATAAGTCCTGATGATATAAAGATTACTCAAGATGTTCTTCTTTATCAGGCACAAATTGCAGACAGCGTTGGGAGAACACAGTTTGCAAAAAATTTAAGAAGAGCTGCAGAACTAACTGCAGTTCCTGATGAGAGGGTTCTTGAAATATATAATGCTCTAAGACCTTATCGTTCAACTAAGGAAGAACTTATTGCAATTGCTGATGAACTTGAAAATAAATATAATGCAAAATTAAATGCAGCTCATGTTCGTGAGGCAGCTGAAGTATATGAGAAAAGAGGCAGACTAAAAGTATAAACTTATGTTAGAGGTGATTTAGGTGAGACTTATTGCGGGGGTTGATATTGGAAACTCCACTACTGAGGTAGCTATAGCAGATATAGAAAAAGGATTGAATTTTATGACGAGCAGCATGGTAAAAACTACTGGGATTAAAGGAACAGTAGACAATGTTGCTGGAGTTATATTAGCTTTAAAAGATGCATGTAAAAAGATTAATGTAGAAGTTTCAAATCTTGAGACTATATGTATAAATGAGGCTACCCCAGTAATAGGGGATGTAGCAATGGAGACAATAACCCAGACGATTATTACAGAATCTACAATGATTGGACATAATCCAGATACTCCAGGAGGATTAGGGATAGGAATTGGGAAAACAATTTTTATAGATGAAATTGATTATATATCAAAGAGTGAAGATGCTATATGTGTTATTCCAAAATCAGTGGATTTTGAAACTGCTGCAAGAAGGCTAAATGATGCTTTTGATAGGGGTTTTAAGATTCAAGGTGCTATCGTCCAAGGAGATGATGGAGTACTTATATCAAACAGACTTAAAAAGAAAATTCCAATAGTTGATGAAGTAACATATATTAACAAGGTTCCTATGGGCATGATATCAGCAGTGGAGGTAGCAGCTCCCGGAGAAACTATTAAAGTCTTATCTAATCCTTACGGTTTAGCAACTGTGTTTAACCTAACCCCTGAGGAGACAAAACATATAATTCCAATAGCAAGAGCATTGATAGGGAACAGATCTGCAGTGGTTATAAGAACCCCTCAGGGGGAAGTGAAAGAAAGAATAATTCCTGCAGGAAAACTTTTGCTTTTTGGAACTTCAGAAAAGAGGATAGCAATAGAGGAAGGGGCAGAAAAAATAATTAAGTCAATAAAAGAAGTATGGCCTTTAAAGGACGCATCAGGAGAGCCAGGTACAAATGTTGGGGGAATGATGGAAAGGGTAAGGCAGGTAATGTCTGAGCTTACAGGACAAAGTTCCTCTGAAATAAAGATTCAGGATATACTTCCTGTTGATACCTTTGTACCCCAAAAAGTCCAAGGAGCTCTTGCAGGAGAATTTGCACTTGAAAATGCAGTAGCTCTTGCGGCTATGGTAAAAACAAGTAAACTTCCTATGGAAAATATAGCAAAAAAGCTTCAGGAGGAAACAGGGGTTAAGGTTGTTATAGGTGGTGTTGAAGCTAATATGGCAATTCTTGGAGCACTTACTACCCCAGGGACAGCTAAACCCCTTGTTATTCTTGATCTTGGAGGAGGGTCTACTGATTCGGCATATATTAGTAAAGATGGAATTATAAAATCTATCCACCATGCTGGTGCTGGTGAAATGGTAACAATGCTTATTAATTCTGAACTTGGACTTGATGATTATAATTTAGCTGAGGATATTAAAAAGTATCCATTAGCAAGGGTTGAGAGCCTTTATAATATACGATATGAGGATGGTACAGTATCTTTCTTTCAGGAACCTCTTCCTTCAAATTTGTTTGCAAGAAACATAGTTGTAAAAGGGGAGGAAATGGTTCCAATACCATCAAGACATCCTCTTGAAAAAATAAAAACAATAAGGCGGGAAGCAAAAAGAAAAGTTTTTATTACTAATGTAATTCGTGCTCTTGAAGATGTAGCTCCATTTAATAATATTAGAGGAATTGAGTTTGTTGTGCTGGTAGGAGGTTCTGCATTGGATTTTGAGATACCTGAGATGATATCAGATGAATTATCACATTATGGTATCGTATGTGGGAGAGGAAACATAAGAGGCTTTGAAGGTCCAAGAAATGCAGTAGCTACTGGCCTTGTAATATCCTATTATAACAATTTAAGGAGCAATAAAAATGAATGAAATTGAAAAACCATGTATTTTAATATATTCAAATAATGCAAATGGGTTAATTTTAAAGGAGATATTAGCTGGAATTGAAGAAGAGGGAATCCCATATTTAATTAAAAACTCAGAGGATAAAGATTTAATAGAGATAACATATCAGTATGCTCAGATTTCTAAAATAGGAATAGCATTAGGTATATCAAATAATAGAGTTGTTGTTCATTTTCATAAGCTAAACCTACTTAATCCAATTATAGATGTTGAACTTAAATTATTTGAAAAGGAAAAGGCAAGAGTTATTGGAAATAATGCAGCAAGGCTATATAAGGTTATGCCATTTAAGAGCTTTGAAGAGAATTTAAACATGGATTATTTGGAGTATATTAAGGAACAGGTTTTAAAAGAATTGGAAAAGAGATTGTCTGAAGGAGGGATAAAATGAGTGAGAAAGCCCTCGGTTTAATAGAAACCATAGGATTGGCAGCAGCTATAGAGGCAGCAGACACAGCAATAAAATCAGCAAATGTAAATTTAATAGGCTATGAGCTTACTAAGGGAAACGGAATGGTAACTGTTAAAATTGAAGGGGATGTTGGAGCTGTAAAGGCTGCTATTGAGGCTGCTAAAGTTAGTGCATCAAAGATTAACAAGGTTTGTAGCGTTTTAATTATTCCAAGACCTGCAGAGTATATAGAAAAAATAATAAGATCCTCTTTAACTGTTGGCTTAAATAAGAATGAAAAAAGTAATGCTATAGAAAATAATGAAATAGTAAAAAAAATAATTGATAGTAAAGAAAAAATTATTGAAGAAAGTACTGCTCAGGATAATGTAGAGGAAATCTTAAAAATAGATGAAAAACAGTTCAATCAGGATGATGAACATCAAGAGAGTAAAGATGATGTATGTAATATATGTAAGGATCCTTTATGCCCAAGAAAAAAAGGACAACCAAGGAACCTATGTATTCATTATAAAAAAGATAAGTTGGTGAATGAAGATGAATAATATAACAGCTGAAGTTATCAAGGATATAGTTAGAGTAACTTTAGAGAAATGTTTGGTTAAGGATAGCAGTTTTTCAATCCCTGTTGGAGTATCTAATAGACATGTCCACTTATCTCAGGAGGATTTAGATATTTTATTTGGAAAAGGATATAAATTGACTCCTAAAAATCCAACTTTACAACCAGGACAGTTTGCAGCAGAGGAGACTGTATGTATAGCAGGTAAAAAGGGAGCCTTTGAAAGAGTTAGAATTTTAGGACCAGTTAGGAAAGAAAGTCAGGTTGAAATATCAAGAACTGATTCTTATGTTCTTGGAATAAAAGCTCCAGTGAGAAACTCTGGAAATTTAGAAGGCTCGGAATGCCTTTCTGTAATAGGGCCAAATGGTATGAAAATATTTAAAGAAAAGGTAATTGTAGCAATGAGGCATATACACATGTTGCCAGAAGATGCAGATAGATTTGGGGTAAAAAATGGAGAATTGGTGGATGTTGAGTCTTTAGGGGGTAAAGGAGTTATATTTAAAAATGTGTTAATAAGGGTTAGCAGAGATTCGGCCCTTGAATTTCATATTGATACTGATGAAGCTAATGCAGGAGAAATTAAAAACGGAGATAAAGTTAGAATTATTAGAATAAATAGGTGATAAAATGCTGGAGAGAGCAAATAACTTAATAAAAGAAACTGAGAAAACTATAAAGGTTTATAAAGAAGTAAAAAATAATGAGGAATTAAAGGTAGGGGTTGACCTTGGCACAGCCAATATAGTGCTAACGGTGCTAAATAAAGAAAATATACCTGTTGCATGTAATATCTATCCTGCAGATGTAGTAAGGGATGGAATAGTTGTTGATTACTTAAATGCCGTAAATATAGTTAGAAATTTAAAGAAAGAAGTAGAGAATAAACTTGGAAGAAATCTTGAAAACGCAGCAACAGCTATTCCTCCAGGAATAATACCAGGGAATGTAAAAGTGATTAGAAATGTTGTAGAGGCTGCGGGATTTAATGTTCTTAATATTGTAGATGAGCCAACAGCTGCATCTAAAGTTTTAGGAGTTAAAGATGGTGCAGTTGTAGATATTGGAGGAGGTACAACAGGAATTTCTATTTTAGAAGATGGTAAGGTAGTATATTCTGCTGATGAGGCTACAGGAGGAAGACATTTGACTTTGGTTATATCAGGTAACCTTGGAATATCCTACGAAGAGGCAGAAATATATAAAGTTAATAAAGAAAACTATAATACAGTTTTTCCACTTGTAAGGCCTGTAATAGAGAAGATGGCAAATATAATACAAAGGCATGTAAGAATGCATAATGTTAAAAATCTTTATCTTGTTGGAGGAACATGCTGCCTTGATGGAATTGAGGATGTTATTGAAAAATATACGTCTATTAGGACAATAAAAACATATAATCCTCTTCTTGTAACGCCAATAGGTATTGCAATGAGCCTATAGAGAGGTGAATTTATGGATATTGAAGAGTTGATAAAAAGTATAGCCATAGAAGTTTTAAGTAAAATGAAAAGAAGAGTACTTCTTTTTATAACAGGTGGTTCTGTTAATATCAAAGAAGTTTTTATTGCGTTAAGAGAAAATTCCATGATTCAATATAGCATTGTTATGTCGGATGCAGCTTTAAATGTTATTCCTAAAGAGTATATAGAGAGTATAGATGGAAAATTAATAAACGAAAAATCAGAAATGACAAAGGAGATAAGTAAAGCTGACCTTATTGTTATACCAGTTCTTACAAGGAATACTTTGTCTAAGATTAGTAATGGAATATCAGATAACCTTGTAACCCTTGGTATCTCTGAGGCTATTATGATGAATAAAAAAATTGTTGCAGTAAAGGATAGCTTTGATCCTAATAACTCTGTAAATATATATCTTGGATACACAAGAAACAAGGCATATAATGAAATGCTACTTAAATATTTAAAAGTACTTGAAGATATGGGTATAGAGTTTGTAAATGCAGAACAGCTAAAGGATAAAATAAACGATTTTTTTAATTTTAATATAGAAACTAAAAAGAATAATAAAGTTGTAAAGAAAATTTTTTCTGGTGTATTAACTCTTGAAGATATTTTATGCATAGAAGGAAAATTAGAGGAATTATGCATTAAGAAGGGAACGACAATAAGCCCTTTAGCTTTAGACTATGTAAGCAACAATAAAATAAAAATATGTTACGTTGAAGAGAAGGAGTAGAGTTTATGTATTTAGCAAAGGTTATAGGCAATGTTGTTTCAACTCAAAAGGATTCAAAATTTATAGGAACAAAGCTTTTGCTTGTTCAAAGAATAGATGCAAGAGAGAATCCGATTGGTGATGTAATTGTGGCGGTTGATACTGTTGGTGCAGGTATTAATGAAATTGTTCTTGTAATAACTGGCAGTGGAGCAAGGCTTGTTTATGAGGATAGAAATGTACCTGCAGATGCTTCTATTATTGGAATTGTAGATAACATAGAGGTAGATGATAGAATCTATAATGAATGAAATAGGGAGTTGGTCTAATGAAAATATATACTAAAACAGGGGATAAAGGTGATACCAGCCTTGTTGGAGGAAGCAGAACAACAAAGTCGGATATAAGAGTATGGGCTTATGGTACTATTGATGAAGCTAATTCAAGCCTTGGGCTTGCAAGAGCTAAAATCTGCAATAAGGAAATAAAAGAAAATATTTTATTAATTCAAAAGATGCTTTTTGAAGTAGCAGCAGAGATTGCATCTATCGGAACTGAATCCTATAAAGAGAGGATTAATGAAGAAGATGTATTTAAACTTGAAAAGTTAATAGATTATTATGACGAGTTGAAACCTCAAATACATGCTTTTATTGTTCCAGGCGGAACGGAGGAATCAGCACTTCTTGATATATCAAGGACGATAATAAGAAAGTCTGAAAGATATATTGTAGAATTAAAAGATTATTATAAGGTAAATGAACAACTTTTAAAATATATAAATAGATTATCTGATGCAATATATACCTTTGCAAGGTATTTAGATTATATAGATATAAAAAATAAGGTTAAAGTGAATATAGGATTATATAAAAAAAATAAATTAGATAGGGAGTTTGCAAGGTATTTAGTTGATAAATGTATAGTTAAAGCTTTGGAAATTGGTGTTCCAATGGTAATTACTGTAGTTGATGATAGCGGGAATATTATTATTCAGGAAAGAATGGATGGGGCACTACTTGCGAGTATAGATATATCAAAGAATAAAGCCTATACAGCTGCTATATTTAAAAAACCAACCCATGAGCTTAAAAAATTATCAGAGCCAGGGGAAGAACTCTACGGTTTAAGCAATATGAAAAACGTAATTACTTTTGGAGGAGGTTTTCCTTTAAAAATAGAAGGAGATTTATTTGGAGCCGTTGGAGTTAGTGGAGGAACAGTTGAAGAGGATATGACGGTTGCTGCTTATGCAATTAAGATTTTTAAGGAGGTTTTTACCTATGGAGTTAGAGAAGAGTGAAATAGCTTTAATTATTGAAAAGGTTTTAAAGGAAATCAATGAAAGGGAGCTAAAACCTAAAAATAGCGATGGTATATTTTATAACATGAATGAGGCTATAGAAGCAGCTTACAGAGCCCAAGAGAAATTAGTTGAAATTTCTATAGAACAGAGAGAAAAGCTTATTGCTTCAATGCGAAGTGCCATACTTGAAAATGCAATGTCTATAGCAAAACTCTGTGTAGAAGAAACTGGAATGGGTAGAGTTGATCATAAGTATTTAAAACTAAAACTTGTAGCAGAAAAGACTCCAGGAACAGAGGTATTAAAGACGACTGCTTATACAGGAGATAAAGGGCTAACTCTTATAGAAATGGCACCCTATGGAGTAATAGGAGCGATAACTCCTGTTACAAATCCACCTGATACAATTGCATGTAATAGTATAGGAATGATTGCAGCTGGAAATGCTGTGGTTTTTTCTCCACATCCAAGTGCTGTTGAATGTTCTTTGGCCATGATAAGAATTTTAAATAAAGCAATAATAGAAGCAGGAGGTCCTGAAAATTTAATTACAACAGTAAGTAAGCCTACTATTGAGAGTACAGATGAGATGATGAATCATCAGAAGGTAAAATTAATTGTTGCAACTGGTGGTCCTGCAATTGTTAAAAAGGTATTATCTTCAGGTAAAAAAGCAATTGGAGCTGGGGCAGGAAATCCTCCTGTTGTTGTAGATGAAACTGCAGATATTAAAAAGGCTGCAAGGGATATAATAGCTGGATGTAGTTTTGATAATAACATGCCATGTATAGCAGAGAAGGAAGCAATAGTAGTTGAAAAGGTATATGATGAGCTTATTAGACAAATGAAAGCTAATGGAAATGTATATGAATTAAACGATAAAGAAGTAGAGAAATTGATGAAGGTAGTTCTGACAGAAGAAGAAAATAAGGCAACAAAGGGTTGTGATATTGAGGAAAGAAATAAAAAATATATGGTAAATAAAAAGTGGGTTGGAAAGGACGCAGCTGTTATTTTAAAGGAAATTGGTGTAGTACCTCCAAAGGGAGTTGAATGTTTGATTTGTACAGTTGATAATGAGCATCCTTTTGTTCAGGAGGAACTTATGATGCCTATACTGCCAATAGTTAAAGTAAAAAATGTGGATGAGGCTATAAAAATTGCTGTTAAAGATGAACATGGTAATCGTCATACTGCAATTATGCATTCAAAAAATGTGGACAATTTAACAAAGATGGCAAGAGCAATAAATACTACGATTTTTGTTAAGAATGCTCCCTCTTATGCTGGGATAGGATTTGGAGGCGAAGGATTTACAACTTTTACAATAGCTGGTCCAACAGGTGAAGGATTGACTAACGCAGCAACTTTCACAAGGCAAAGAAGATGTGTTATGGTGGATGGTTTTAGGATTATCTGATTAAAGAGTTACTTTGATATTATTTTATACTTAATCTGTGAGGTGCTCAATATGGATTTATTAAACAAAATATATATGGCAGGTGTAGTAGGAGCTGGGGGAGCTGGATTTCCAACTCATATTAAGTTAAATTGCAAGGTAGATTATTTAATTGTTAATGCTTTAGAATGTGAGCCTCTTTTAAAAACAGATCAATATGTAATGAGAACTAAAAGCTATGAGATAATAAAGGCCCTTGAAGAGTTAGGAAGGTTAGTAGAAGCTAAATATATTTTTATTGGAATAAAAGAAAAGTATAAAAAAGAAATTGAAGCGCTAAAATCAGCTATCAATGATTTAAATTCAAAAGTAAAATTATACTTTTTTGAATCTGTTTATCCTGCAGGGGATGAACAGATTTTAGTATATGAAATTACTGGTAGGGTAATCCCCCCTGGTGGAATTCCCCTTAATGTTGGAACAGTTGTTTCAAACATTGGAACGGTTTATAACATTTATAATGCAATGGAAGGTGTATCTGTAATAGATAAATATATTTCAGTTTTAGGAGAAGTTAATGAACCTAAACTGCTTAAAGTTCCAATAGGGGTAACAGTTGCCCAATGCCTAAAGGCATGTAACGGTACAACAATAGATGATTATAGCATAATAATGGGTGGGCCTATGATGGGCAGGAAGATTAAAAAAGATGAAATAAATAGTAGAGTTATTACAAAAACAGATAGCGCTATAATAGTTATACCTGATAGCCACTATATTATAGAAAAGGATAAAATACAATTAAATCATATTATAAATAGAGCTAAATCTGCATGTATTCAATGCCGCTATTGTACAGAAATGTGTCCAAGGCATTTAATAGGACATCCTTTAAGTCCCCATAAAATTATGCGTGCCATTGCATTATCCGAGGAGAGTGATGTATTTAAAGAAGCTTTTTTATGTTCTGAATGTGGTATATGTGAATTATATGCATGCCCAATGGGACTATCACCAAGAAGAGTAAACATATATTTAAAAGATAAACTTAAAAAGCAAGGTATTAAACCTCAATTTAATGTTAAAGAATTAAAAGCCTATATTGAAAGGGAGTATAGAAAGATACCAACTTTTAGATTAATATCAAGGCTTAATTTGAGTTTATATAGTGCTCAGAAAATAGATAAAGTAGAAGAAATAAGTGCTTCAAAGGTTAAAATTCCATTAAAACAGCATATAGGAATAATGGCAAAGCCGGTTGTAAATGTAGGAGATATAGTAGAGAAAGGACAGTTAATAGGAAAAGTTGAAGCAAATGAGATAGGGGCTAACGTACATTCAAGTATTTCGGGAGTTGTAGTTGAAATATCAAAGGACAGCATTGTAATTGAAAATGCAGAATAGGGGTGAAACTATGATCAGAACTATCGGTTTATTGGAGTTAAATAGCATAGCAAAGGGAATTGAAACAGCAGACTTTATGATAAAGGCTGCAGAGGTTGATTTGCTACTTGCAAAAACAGTATGCCCAGGAAAGTATATAATTTTGATAACAGGTAATGTAGGAGCAGTAGAATCGTCAGTTGCTACTGGGATAGAGTGTGGTGGGGCTTATGTAGTTGATAAATTAATAATTCCAAATATTCATGAGCAGTTGATTCCAGCAATTAATGCTACATCTAATATTGAAGAATTAAAAGCCTTAGGGGTTATGGAGTTTTTTGGAATTGCCTCTGCGATTGTTGCAGCAGATGCAGCGGTTAAGGCTGCAGATGTTAATCTTATTGAGGTAAGGCTTGGCATTGGAATAGGAGGAAAGGCTTTTGTGACTCTAACAGGGGATGTAAGTTCTGTAAAATCGGCAGTTGATGTTGGTGCCTCAACAGCTGCCAGAAATGGAATGCTTGTAAACAAAGTTGTTATACCATCACCCAGGAAGGAATTACTTGAAAGTTTATTATAATATATTAAACAATAAACCACCTGATGAAACAGGTGGTGTTAATTTTAAAGCCATAATTCATAAATATATCCTTAATCAATTGCTTTAATAAAGATGCAATATTTAAAGCATATTCAAAATGTAAGATTGAATTTGTATCTTGCATTATTATATAATTAAAGAATCAGAATATAAAAATAATAAAAAATTATTTATTGGCAGCAATATTGAAAGGGATGTTAGTTTGAAATATTTATTCACACTATTAAGGATGATAATAACAGGTTTTTTTACTGGAATAGTTTTTGCAATTCCCCTTGGGCCTGCAGGAATGGAGTCGATTAAAAAGACATTAAATAATGGATTAAAAGAAGGATTATTAGTTGCTCTTGGGGCTGTTCTTTCGGATGCCGTAGATATAATATTGATTAATATAGGTTTATTTAATTTGCTAAATGAAAATAAAAGAACAGAGGGTATATTTTTTATTATTTGTGGTATATTAATCATTTTTTTTGCTTATGATGATTTTAGAAAATATAAAGATAAAAAAGATGTTAATGTTAACAAGTTCGAGTCAATGCCTGTTTTAAAAGGATTTTTAATCGCCTTTACAAATCCTATGACACATTCCTTTTGGTTAACTATTAGTGGTACATTGATACACAGATTTAGCGATAATGGTTCCTTTAATTACTACTTGTTTTTGCTTTTTATTATTATTGGTATGTTTGGCTGGTTTGTAATATTAAATATAGCAGCATTAAAGGGAGTAAAAAAATTTAAATCAGCTAATGAAGACAAATCTTTTGAAAAGATTATAATAATGATTTTGTTATTGCTTGGTATGGGATTTATTTTGTATGGTTTCTGTAAATTTTTTAGATGATTTTATTTAGCTCTTTTATAATAAAACATAAAAAGAGAAATAAATCTAAAGTAAAATAGTATTAAAGTGCTGCCAATGGGCGGTACTTTTTTATTAAAGTTAAATAAAGGGCTTTTAGCCCTTTATTTAACTTACTGTTTGTATAAAAGTTTTAAATGAATAAGCATATAAAATATAGAAAAGTTGAATACGCATTTTATAAATTAATGCCTATTTTACTTTAGTTGATGCTCTATGTCTGAATAAGGAGCCAACATATATTGTAAGTGGAATTGTAATTAAGTGGAGTATAATCCAATAAGTCCAACCTAATCTTGGAGTATACATAATTTTACCTCCTAATCAACATCTTTTCTCATCATACCTTTTCCTAAATAAAATAACAAAGGAATAGTGATTATATGAAGTAAAAGCCACCACCCCCAACCAATTGTTGGTGTTAGATTAGTCATAAAATCGCCTCCTTTAACATTCTATGTCTATTATTTCCTTAATGAAAAAAACTATACATTTAGTTTTATTTTAGAATAGAGGGACAATAAATTATTTATGAATGATTATTTTATAAATTGATTTAACTTTTTATAAAAATATAAATTATCAATAGATTAGATAAATAATAAAGTATATTTTGGAAATACTTATAAGGTGAAGGATTTTAGAATGATACTGAGAAAGGATGGTGGAAATCCTGCATTAATAGCAGGCAAGTTTATGGCTGAATATAATGTGGATAGTGAAAAACTAAAAAAGCTTGAAGAATATATTGATGGGCTTGAAGAAAAGGAGGGAGCACTTATAAATATACTCCATGAAGCCCAAGATATATTTGGATATCTTCCAAAGGATGTACAGCTTTTTATTGCAAGAAAATGTGATATTCCGGCATCAAAGGTCTTTGGAGTAGTAACTTTTTACTCATATTTTACTATGGAACCCCAGGGAAAACATGTAATCAATATATGTATGGGTACAGCATGTTTTGTAAAAGGTGCAGAAAAGATACTGGCAGAATTTAAAAGACTGCTTGATATAAAAGAAGGGAATATGAGTAAAGATGGGTTGTTTACAATTAATACTTTAAGATGTGTAGGCGCTTGTGGCCTTGCTCCTGTTGTTATGGTAGATGGAAAGGTCTATGGAAGGGTGAAGGTAGAAGATGTTGAGAATATTATAAAGGAATATAGAAAATGAATTTATAGGAGGTTTTAATGTGGCAGGTATAAAATCTCTTGATGAACTTAAAGCTTTAAGGGATAAGTATAGAGAAAACTTTATAGGAAGAGATACTTCAGATTCTGAAAATAAAATTCGTATTTCTGTAGGAATGGCTACCTGTGGAATAGCTTCAGGTGCAAGAGATACAATAAATGCAATTATTGATGAGGTTGCAAAGGAGAAACTATCTAATGTAGTTGTAGTTCAATCAGGATGTTTAGGATATTGTTATGCAGAGCCAACTGTAGAAGTTAGAATCCCAGGTAAAGAACCAGTTATATATGGGAATATTGATGCAAATAGAGGAAGGGAATTAGTTAAATATATTAAAAATGGAGAAATTCCAAAGGATTGGATAATTAAAAGAACGTTTAATAATATTTAAGACATGGGAGGTTTTAATGTGCCTAATTATAGAATGAATATACTTATATGTGGTGGAACGGGATGCAAAGCATCAGGTTCTTCTGAAGTTGTTGAAACCTTTGAAAAAGAAATAGAAAAGGCTGGATTGCAAAATGAAATTCAAGTTATAACTACAGGATGTTTTGGCTTTTGTGAAAAGGGCCCAATAGTTAAGATTACGCCTGATAATGTGTTTTATATTGAAATTAACAAAGACAAGGCAACTAAAATTGTTAACGAGCACATTATAAAGGGTAGAGTAGTTGAAGAATTTTTATATAAAGAGCCAATTAGCGAAGAAATTCTTCACGAGCAAACAGAGATGCCTTTTTATAAAAAACAGCTAAGAATAGCATTAAGAAATTGTGGTTTTATTGATCTAGAAAATATTTACGAATATATAGCAGCAGATGGATACCAGGCACTTGGTAAGGTTTTAACTGAAATGACTCCAGAGCAGGTAATTGATGAAATAAAAAGAAGCGGACTTAGAGGAAGAGGAGGAGGAGGTTTCCCAACTGGAGTAAAGTGGGAAATGACAAGAAAATCTAATTCCGATCAAAAATATGTTATATGTAATGCAGATGAAGGTGATCCAGGAGCTTTTATGGATAGAAGTATTCTTGAGGGGGATCCACATTCCGTACTTGAAGCAATGGCTATTTGTGGATACTGCATTGGGGCAGATAAAGGGTATATCTATATAAGAGCAGAATATCCTCTTGCTATACAAAGGCTTAGAATAGCAATAAAGCAAGCCTACGAGCTTGGGCTGCTTGGGAAAAATATACTTGGTACAAATTTTAATTTTGATATAGATCTAAAATATGGTGCGGGAGCATTTATTTGTGGTGAAGAAACAGCTTTAATAAATTCAATTGAGGGTGGACGTGGGGAACCTACTGTAAAGCCTCCATTTCCTGCACAAAAAGGGCTTTGGAAAAAGCCTACAAATATTAATAACGTAGAAACATTTGCAAATATATGCCCGATTATTTTAAAAGGAGCAGATTGGTTTAAATCTATCGGAACAGAAAAAAGCAAAGGTACAAAGGTATTTGCACTTGCAGGTAAAGTAAATAATGTAGGGCTTGTAGAAGTTCCTATGGGACTTACTTTAAGAGAAATAATATATGACCTTGGTGGAGGAATAAAAGAGGGTAAAAAATTCAAAGCAGTTCAGACTGGTGGGCCTTCAGGAGGATGCATACCTGTACAGCATCTTGATACACCTATAGATTACGATACCCTAACACAAATAGGTTCTATGATGGGTTCTGGTGGAATGATAGTTATGGATGAGGATGACTGCATGGTAAATATTGCTAAATTCTATCTTGAGTTTACATGTGATGAATCCTGTGGAAGATGTACTCCTTGTAGAGTTGGTAATACAAGGATGCTTGAAATATTGAATGAAATTACAGAAGGTAAAGGTACAATGGAACATCTTGAGGAATTAAAGGAGCTAGGGCAAATAATTAAAGACACATCGCTTTGTGGACTTGGTCAAACATCTCCTAACCCTGTTTTAAGTACAATGAATTTCTTTTGGGATGAATATGTAGCCCATGTAAAGGATAAAACATGTCCTGCAGGCGTTTGTACTGCACTATTAAAATATTACATATTACCTGAAAAATGCGTTGGGTGCACAGCATGTGCAAAAGTATGCCCTACAAATGCTATTTCAGGTGAGGTTAGAAAAACTCATGTTATTGATAGAGAAAAGTGTATAAAGTGTGGAGCATGTATGGCTACATGTAGATTTAATGCTATAACTAGAAGGTAACTCTTAGAAAGGAGAATAAAAATGGTCAATTTAACGATAAATGGAATGAAAATTTCTGTGCCTGAAGGGACAACAATTTTAGAGGCTGCAAAAAAGGTAAACGTACATATTCCAACTTTATGTTATTTAGATTTACATGATATTAAAATGGTAAATAGAACAGCATCATGTAGGGTTTGTGTTGTGGAAGTGGAAGGAAGGCGCAATCTTGCTCCAGCCTGTGCTACTGAAGCTTTGGAAGGAATGGTAGTAAGGACAGATACACCAAGAGCTATAAAAGCAAGAAGAACAGTAGTTGAGCTTTTACTATCAGATCATCCAACGGATTGCTTAGTTTGTGAAAAAAATACTCAATGTGAGCTTCAGCAACTTGCTGCAGATTTGGGAATAAGAACTATAAGATATAAAGGCAAAATGTCAACATATCCCAAAGATACCTCAAGTGAGTCAATTTATAGAAATCTTGATAAATGTATAATGTGCAGAAGATGTGAAACTATGTGTAACGAAGTTCAAACCTGTAATGTCTACTCTGCTGTAGATAGAGGCTTTGAAACAGTGGTTTCACCTGCATTTGGGCTTCAAATGATAGATACCCAGTGCACTTTTTGTGGTCAGTGTGTTGCTGTTTGCCCAACAGCAGCATTAACACAAATGAGCCATGTTTCTAAGGTATGGGGGGTACTTTCAGATCCTGATAAATATGTTATAGTTCAAACAGCCCCGGCAATTAGGGTAGCACTTGGAGAGAAATTCGGTATGGAACCGGGAAGTATTGTAACCGGCAAAATGGTTGCAGCATTAAAAAGACTAGGATTTAAAAAGGTCTTTGATACAGATTTTGCTGCAGATGTAACTATTTTAGAGGAAGCCCATGAATTTATAGATAGACTCCAAAATGGAGGAAGGCTTCCTATTTTAACAAGTTGCTGCCCAAGCTGGGTTAAGTTCATAGAGCATCAATTTCCTGATTTACTTGATATACCTTCAACCTGCAAATCTCCTCACATAATGTTTGGGACAATAGCAAAGACGTATTTGGCTGAAAAATTGGGAATTGATCCTGAAAAGATGGTTGTTGTTTCTATAATGCCATGCCTTGCAAAAAAATATGAGGTAATAAGACCAGAATTAAAACACGAAGGTAAGAAAAATGTTGATTTGGTAATAACAACCAGGGAACTTGCTGCTATGATAAAAGAAGCTGGAATAGATTTTACAAGTCTTCCTGATGAAGATTTTGATGACCCACTTGGAGAATCAACAGGTGCATCAGTAATTTTCGGTACAACTGGAGGAGTTATTGAAGCAGCCTTAAGAACAGCTTATGAATGGCTTACAAATAAGCCTCTTGAAAATGTTGAATTTCAAAGTGTTAGAGGATTAGATGGATTAAAAGAAGCTACGATTAATATAAATGGTCAAGATATTAGGATAGGAGTAGCTCATGGTCTTGGAAATGCAAGAAAATTGCTTGAATCCATACAAAAGGGAGAGTCAAAGTATCATGCAATAGAGATAATGGCTTGTCCTGGAGGATGCATTGATGGAGGAGGGCAGCCATATCATTTTGGTAACTTAGAAGTTGTTAAAAAGAGAATGGAAGCAATATATAAGGAAGATAGAAATAAAAAAATTAGAAAATCCCATGAAAATCCTGCTGTATTAAAAATGTATGAAGAATATATTGGAGAGATTGGAGGAGAAAAAGCACACAGACTTCTTCATACACATTATACAAAAAGAGAAAAAATATAAAATAAAAAGACCAGTAAATTTTGCTGGTCTTTTTATAGCTTATGAATAAATAGCCCACTTCTTAATTTAGGTTCAAACCATGTAGATTTTGGAGGCATAACTTCTCCAACGTCTGCAATATCCATTAAATCATCAATTGTTGTAGGATACATAGAAAAAGCAACTCCATTAAATTTATTAGCTTTCTTTTCAAGTTCTTTTAATCCTCTTATTCCACCTATAAAATCTATTCTATCACTGGTTCTTGGGTCATCAATTCCAAGTATAGGTCTTAAAAGATTATTTTGAAGTATTGAAACATCAAGTTTTTCTATAGGATTGCTTTCATCAAAGGTTCCTTCCTTTGCCTTTAATATGAACCATTTATTATTTATATACATACCAAAGGTATGCTTTTCTTGAGGCTTAAAAGGTTCAGATTTTTCATATAATGTTATATAAAATTTTCCAGTAACCATATTTAAAAATTCGTCAATTGAAAGACCATTTAAATCCTTAACAACCCTATTATAGTCCATTATATAAAGATGCGAGCTTGGAAAAAGAACTGATAAGAAATAATTAAATTCTGCATCTTTATTATAGTTAGCATTTTCACTACGCCTTTTTAAGCCTACCTTAACAGCAGAGGCTGCTCTGTGATGACCATCAGCAATATAAATATTATTAATTTTACTAAATAAATCAATTAACTTGCAAATAGTAGTATCATCATCTATTACCCAAACTGTATGTTTTATATTATCATCGCTTGTAAAATCATATAAAGGTGATTTTTTTGTCCATTTATCTACTATATCATTTATTTCTTCATTATCTTTATATGTTAAAAATATAGGGCCAGTATTTGCATTACAATAATCAACATGGTTTATCCTATCTTCTTCTTTATCTTGTCTTGTGTGTTCATGTTTTTTTATTATATTATTTAAATAATCATCTATTGAGGTGCAGCCAACTATTCCTATTTGACTTCTACCCTCCATTGTTAGACGGTATAAATATAGACATGGTTTATTCTCTTCAATAAATATACCTTTTTTTATGAAATCATTTAAATTATCTCGTGCTTTTTCATATACTCTTTTATCATATATATAAATATCTTCTTGAAAGTCTATTTCAGCCTTATCAATATGCAAAAATGAATAAGGATTGTTACTAGCTATAGCTTTTGCTTCCTCACTGTTTAAAACGTCGTAGGGAAGGGCTGCTACTTTGTGAGCTAAATCCTTTATAGGTCTTATTGCCTTAAATGCTCTTAAAACTGCCATTTAAATCCTCCTTAATTGAAAAAACTATCTATAATATCAACAATTTCAAAACCAATTCTCTTTTGTGCCTCTACTGTTGAAGCACCTATATGAGGTGTTACAGAAACTTGAGGATGATTTATTAGAGCTTCATTTTTTGAAGGTTCTTCTTCAAATACATCTAATCCTGCACCAGCAATTACATTATTATTTAAAGCATCAAGGAGTGCAGATTCATCAACAACCCCACCTCTTGCACAATTTATAAGAAAGGCTGTATTTTTCATCAATGAAAGTTCCCTCTTACCTATAACTGTGCCACTTTTTTCATCGTAAGGAATATGAAGAGATACATAATCAGATTTTTTTAGTACATCATCGAAGCTACAGAATTCATATTCATCATATCCTTCAGCTTTACCTAATATATCATAGTAAATTATATTCATGCCTAAACAATAAGCTCTTTTAGCTACTTCTCTTGCTATTCTTCCAAAACCTATAAGACCAAGAGTTTTACCAAAAAGCTCAGTACCTTCATATTTTTTCTTTTCCCATTTATTATCTCGCATAGTTACATTTGATATGTGAAGAAACCTGCTTAGTGCAAGCATGTGGCATAGAGTGAGCTCAGCAACGGAAATGCTGCTTGCAGAAGGCGTATTCCTTACTGCAATACCGTTATTTTCTGCATACTCAACATCTATATTATCAACACCTACACCACCTCTTATTATAAGTTTTAAGTTCTTACTTTCCAAAGATTTATCAATTAATGGTTTCCTTACTTTAGTTGCTGATCGTACAACTAAACAGTTAAAATCCTTTATTTTTTCAAGTAATATTTCAGGCTCGTAGTGTTCACAAACAACTTCATAGTTTTTTTGTTTTAATAAATCTATTGCATCATCGTCAAGTCCGTCTGAAATAAGAATTCTAACCATAAAAACCCTCCAATCATTTTAACCCAAGAATATCGTTGATATTTTCAATAAGCTCTTTAATATCATCTATTGTAGAGTCAGCCATATGGGCAATTCTAAATGTTTTATCCTTTAATGAGCCATAACCGTTTGATATTTGGAATCCTCTTTCGCCAAGTTTTTTATTTAAATCAGCTACATCAATATTTCTTGTATTTTTAACAGCAGTCACAGTGTTTGATAAATATCTATCATCAGCAAAAAGCTCAAAATATTTTTTAGCCCAGTTTCTAACATAGTTTGCCATTTCAATATGTCTTCTAAATCTATTTTCTAGACCTTCATTAAGAATCTTATCTAACTGGTAATCAAGTGCAAACATGTGAGATAAGGATGGAGTAGAAGGATACTGATAATCCTTTTTTGTATATAGTTATAAAGTGATAATAAATCTAAATAAAATCCTCTATAAGGAACAGTTTTTGCTCTTTCTACTGCCTTTTTTGAGAATGAACAAATTGAAAGTCCTGGAGGAAGACCTAATGCTTTTTGAGAAGAAGTTATACATATATCAATACCAAGTTTATCAACTTCTATTTTTGTTCCTCCCATTGAACTTACTGTGTCAACGCACCATACAATGTTTGGATATTTTTTTATAACCTCTGATATTTCTTCAATTGGATTCATAACTCCAGTGGATGTTTCATTATGAGTTATTGTAACAAGGTCATATTTTCCGGTTTTTAGAACATCATCAACCATATCAGGAGTTGTAGCTTTACCCATTTCACATTCAAATAAATCAGCAGGAACATTATTATATAAAGCCATTTCATACCATCTTTTACCAAATGCGCCCACTGAAAAAACAGCAGCCCTTTTTGAAGTGCAAGAACGGATTGCACCTTCCATAAGTCCACTACCAGAAGATGTAGAGAGAAGAATTTCTTCTTGAGTATAAAATACCTGTCTTAATTTATCGCTTATTCTTCTTTGAAGCATAGAGGCTTCTTTGCTCCTGTGACCTATCATTGGTGTTGCCATTTTTTCTAATACATCCGATTGTACTTCAACCGGACCTGGAATGAATAATTTTTTGTGCATAAGAACCCTCCTCTATATATAAATAAAAATAACATTAACTGCATAAAAATAAATTAAAGATATTTTACCACTGTAATTAAGTAAATTCAATTTATTTACAAATATTTAACATTTTTTATGTTTTAAAGAGCTAAAATATAATAAGAAGTATTTTATGTAATTCGGATGTGAGGGATTGTTATGAAATTGGTTGCGTTAACAGGTGCTGGGATTTCAAAACCAAGTGGAATTCCAACCTTTGAAGAAATGGGAGATTTAAGACAAAAGTTAAGTAGGGACTACTTTGAAAGTAATCCTGAAAATTTTTATGATATTTTATTAAAGATGAAAGAAAAAATAGATATGGCAATGCCTAATCCAGCACATATTGCTTTGGCAAAATATGATATACCAATTGTTACAATGAACATAGATGGACTACATAAAAAAGCTTTAAGCAAGAATGTGATTGAGATACATGGAAATTTAGAGTATGTAGAATGTAAAAAATGCAAAAAAACTTTTGATTTTAATATAGTAAAGAAAAGAATTTATTGTGATGAATGTGAAAGTTTGCTGCAACCAAATGTAGTTCTTTATGGTGATATGATTCCATTATATTTTAATGCAGTTGAATTAATAGCAACAACCAATGAGTTACTTGTAGTTGGAACTTCTTTTTATACTTCAACATCCTCAGATTTGGTGTATATTGCAAGAAATGCTGGTGCAAAAGTAACTATAATTAATGATAGAGCAGAAGAAAAGTTACCAGAATATCTTAAAAATATATTTGGATTTTGACATAGCATTAATTCGCTTCAAGGTGAGTGGTGCAAAGGCTATTTGTAAAAGATAGATGCTATATTTTAAGAAGTTATAAAATATTAGCCCTCGAGAAATATCGAGGGCTTAAAATTTAAACTTATGTTTACGCTGCTAAATCTTGTTTAACATATTTTTCATTGTATTTAGCTGACTTAAACATTGCAATAGATGTGTAAATTAATACTCCGACTACTACCCATTTTAATATTCCAAGGGGTAAGGACTTTACTATAAATGCTGCTATTAAAACACCAATAGGTCCAAGTAATGATATAATGAAAGATGCCTTTGTGGAATGAGCTTCTTCTTTTATGAATTTGAAAGATGCAGCAGGCATTAAAAGTGCCGCAGAGCCCATCATTATTGGGAATGCCACCTTGGGGTTCATTCCAAGAGCAAATACAAGAGCCATACAAGGGGCATAGTTTCCTATTCCAAGGCAATTTAAAGCACCTATTATAAAGTTGCCTATTAGTGCTATTATAATTTTAAGTCCGGAAAGACCACTTAAATTACCTCCTGAAGGGAAAATATGGAGCAGTCCTCCAAGCATGAATAATGCAACAACAATCAGTGCAAATCCCATAGAAATTTGTATGGCTTTTTTATTAAGTTTAGATACTATTGCTGCGCCGAATATTGCTCCTAAAACTGATGAAAATATCATAGAAAATAGAGTTAAAGGGTCAACCTTTATTGCAGTTAAAAATATTAAGGCTTCAAATATTGTTGGTATTGTAGCACCAACGTTTAGAGTACCTGGAATAAGTCTGTCATCAACAAGATTAAAGTTTTTAAAAAAGCCTGTTTCAATAGCAAAACTACCTATTCCAAGAGTATCTAAGAAATTTGCAAATATACCTACAAAGCCGATGACAATTGAGTTACCTTTTTCTAAAGTACCTTTTTTAAATTTTTTAGTAAATTCCTTTGTAACTAATAAAAAAATAATTGCTCCAAGAACTATCATAAGTATTTGTACGAATTTTAACATAAATTCCTCCTACTTTAAGAAATATAAAGATAACCGTTTGAAATTATATAATATAAAAAATTATTTTTCAATAATACTTAAATAAAAATAACAATGTAAATAATGGTTAGTTAACATTAAACCTTTTATATTTACAAAAAGTTACATAATTAAGTTGAATTACATTAAAAAAGCGGAATTAATTAAATCCCGCCTTTAATAAATTATATTATTTTATAGCTTACAGGTGCCCCATGATTATATTAATATTATGTTCTGATCTATCGTCAATAAGAGGTATTCTATTGTCTTTAGTACTTATTCCGTCCATTGATATGGATTGAACTCCTGTATTTAAGCCGTTAGGATTTTGGACTTTAATATTATAAAATGTATTTTTATATTTGTATCTAATTGAAAACTCCTTCCAATCAGAGGGTATGCAAGGGTTAATATAGAGAATATCACCTTTTTTCTCAAATCCCAGTATTTTTTCAAGCCCAACTTTATACATCCAGCTTGAAGAACCGGTATACCAAGTCCAACCTCCTCTTCCTATATGTGGCTTTGAGGCATATACATCAGCAGCAACTACATAAGGTTCTACTTTATATTTGTTGCATTCCATTTGTGTTCTTGTATGGTTTAGTGGATTTATAAGGTTGAATAAGTGGTGTGCCATATCTCCATCACCGAGTTTAGCATAAGCATAAATAACCCATGTTGAAGCATGTGTATATTGACCACCGTTTTCTCTAACTCCTGGAACGTAGCCTCTTATATATCCAGGATTTAATTCACCTTTATCAAAGGGAGGAGTAAATAAAAGTATTAAACCATCCTCTTCTTTAACAAGATAGTCATAAACTGATTTTATAGCCCTTTGTGCTCTATCGAATTGTGCAGCATCGGATATTATGGCCCAAGATTGAGCAATAGAATCTATTTTACATTCTGAATTTACAGATGAACCAAGGGGGGTTCCATCATCAAAGTATGCACGTTTATACCACTGACCATCCCATGCATTTTTTTCGATAGAAGAAACAATGTGCTTTGATATTTCTTCATAATATGCTGCTTTTTCTTCATCTTTCATATATTTGCAAAGAGGTATGAATTTTTTAAGAGTATCATACAAGAAGAAACCTAGCCATATACTTTCACCTCTTCCTTTTCTTCCAACAGCATTCATGCCATCGTTCCAATCGCCACTTCCCATAAGAGGAATTCCGTTAGGTCCAAATTTAAGAGCTCTATCTATTGCTCTAATGCAATGTTCATATATAGTTGACTTTTCATCAGATATTCTTGGTATAATATATTTTTCATCTTCATCCTCTTTTAAAGGAACATCTTCAACATATCCTACAATTTCATTTAATATGTCATAGTCTCCTGTCTTTTCAATATATTCTGCTGTAATATAAGCAAGCCATACAAGGTCATCAGAGAATTTTGTTCTAATGCCTCTGTCATAAGCTCCACTGTGCCACCAGTGTAGAACATCTCCTTCAACAAATTGATGGGCTGCATGAAGCAGAATTTGCTTTTTTGCAACATCAGGCATTGAGTATAAGATACATAGTGTATCTTGAAGTTGGTCTCTAAATCCATAAGCTCCTCCTGACTGGTAAAAAGCCGATCTTGCCCATAGTCTGCAGGAGATAGTCTGGTAGAGTAGATAATGGTTAAGCATTATATTCATAGACTCATCAGGAGTATCTACTTTTATAGTACCTAATATATCTTCCCAGAATAATATAACTTTTTTAAGGGATTCTTTACAGTTAGAAATATTTTTATAATCTTTGCATAGACTTAGAGCTGAGCTTTCATTAGTGCTTTCTCCTATAAGAAGTACTAATTCTTTTTCACTGCAAGATGGTATATCTAATACGTAGTGGAGGACACAACAAGTGTTAAATCCACAGCCTGTAGTGTTAGAAAGGGTAGAATACTCTAAGGCTTTGGGAGAATATATATTACCATAAGGTCCTAAAAACTCCATTCTGTCAGTTGTATAACTTTTAGCATCTATTGATGAAGATATAAAACAAACTCTATTTGGATGGTCTGTATTATATGAATTAGTAAATAGCAGAGCATTAAAATCTTTATTAAACTTAGTTGATATAAACTGTTCACTTATATGCTCTGAAACTCCCATAACAGGTCTTAAATAGTGAAAGATAGATAGTTTTCTATTAGAGTTAGATTTATTTTTTAAATTTAGATAACATATCTTAATATTGTCATTTAAAGGGACAAATAAAGTAAGCAGACCATCAATTCCATGGCTATAGTGATTAAATCTTGAATATCCAAAACCATGGTACACATAATAAGGTTCTTTTTCCCTTATTGGAGAAGGAGTGATAGTCCAAAACTCACCAGTTTCATCATCTCTTATATAAATTATTTCTCCTAAAGTATCACACACAGGATCATTAGACCAAGGAGTAATTTTGTTTTCACGGCTATTTTCTGCCCAAGTATAACCTCCACCACTTTCACTAATAATAAACCCAAAATTTTTGTTTGAAATTACGTTTATCCAAGGTGCAGGAGTGCTTAAATCTTTTTTTAGTTTTATAACATATTCTTTTTTATCCTCATCAAAGCCGCCATATCCATTGAAAAACTTAAGGTTTAAATTATCATCACCGTTTAGGTATTCAATTTCAGTATTTTTAATTTTGTTTATGGGTTTGCTCTTAGGTATATTGTACCAGCTTAGATCTACTTGATTAAGAATGTTTCCAAGCTCAGCTTTTATAACAATCCTTGCAACGGAATATAAAAGAGTAATGTCTTCCTTTGGCATATTTGATGCACTTCTAATGAATATTCCGCCTGTGCAGTCAATAAAACTTCTAAAACTTCCAGAGAAAACTAAATCCCTTAAAAGGTTTTGAAGAGGTTCAAGGTAGCTGCCTTCGTCCTCGTTTAATATAACAAGATCCACTTTAAGTCCTCTTGTTCTCCAATATTCAAATGCTTTTAACATTTCCTTTACAATTTCAATATCATCAGCTTTTTTTATAGTTGTAAGTACAATAGGTAAATCCCCAGAGATTCCATAAGCCCAAAGGCCACTTTGACCTTTAACATTGTTTTTTATAATATCACTATATTTTTGTCTTATAGGACTTAGATAAATAATATGGGACATCAAATTATTATAAAGCTTAATATCAGATTCTTTAAGATTTAAGTATTTAGTTTCCATTAGGCTTCTTACATAAGCAAGTTCAAATGTTCTTTCTATATTTGAAACCTGACTATACTTTTGAGATAGCTCTAAGGCAATTTCTTTATTATCTGCATAACCGGTAATATAGGATACAGTTATGCTCTTGTTAGGTTCTATTGTTACTCTACATCTTAAGCTCATAATAGGATCAAGAACAGGTCCTATTGTATTTGTTAAAGGATGGTTTAATGCATGGGCATTAGCGATATATCTGTTTCTACCAATGAATTTATATCTATCGGTTTCATATTCAATATTTGTTACAGATTCACAGTGGGCAGTTAATGTATGAAAAGCCCAAAGAGTGTTTTTATTTATCTCACGCTGTCTTCTTGATGCAAGAAGAGTTTTATTTTCTTCTACCCATTCGGTTCTTATAAATAGGTTATTAAAGGCAGGATGAGCAACATCTGCTGCCTGGTGAGATAAAACAACCTCTAGATAGCTTGTTATTTCAATTGAACGTATAGAATTGGAAACATTTCTTAAGGTTATCTTTCTAATCTCACAGTTATCTTCTGGAGAAACACATATTTCAATATGAGTTTCTATATCCCCATCAAGTCTTATAAATTCGGCCTTATCTTGAGAAAATTTAGAATCATATCTATCTGGTTTAACATTTAAAGGTTCAAAGGTTCCTGACCAAATATAATTAGATTCTAAATCACGAATGAAGAAAAACTGCCCATAACCTCTTGACACTGTATCTTCTCTCCACCTTGAAATATTTATGTCTTGAGCTTTGCTAAATCCTGAACCACTGTTATTTATCATCAGGGTGTAATATCCATTTGAAAGCATATGACATTTAGGAATTATAGTATTGTAGCCATAATGACTTGCAGTTGTAACTTCAATTCCTTCAACCTTTTCAAAAGGCTTTATAGTTTCTTTATGCTCTTTAGTTATTATAGCTCTTACTGGTATTTTTTCTTGAAGCAAAAATTCTCCAGCTTTCATAAAAGGTGAGGAATGGAATCTTTTTATTATAATGTTATCGTTTAGGAAGTTGTTTAAAGATACTAGAATCATTCCCTGATGATGGGCCATATAGCTTTCAACTATAGCATGATTTTTGTTAAAAGGGAGTCTATCTGGTGTATAATCTATAGCTTCATATAATCCATATTTTCCTTCAATCCCCTTTTCAATGAGTTTTTTTAAGTTTAGTATAGCTTCCTTTGGGCTAAAGGGTAGAGCAAGTATTGTAGAGTAGGGGGAAATTACCATATCGCTAGATAATCCTCTTTTAAGCCCAAGATCGGGTACACCGAAGGCTTTATATTGATAGTTTAAAGCAAGATCAAAGGTATAAAAACCTGATTCAGATGTACCCCAAGGAACACCTCTTCTGTTGCCATATTTAATTTGTGCCTTTATTGAAGTTTTATAGGTTTCAGATAAAAGGGTGTTGTCATAGTATTTCATAACAAGGGCAGGCATTAAATATTCAAACATTGTTCCAGTCCAGGATACTAAGCTTTCATATCTATCAATGAGCGTAAGGGAACGCCCAAGTTTAAACCAATGAGAAACAGGAACCTCCCTCCTTGAAACAGCAATATAACTAATTAATCTTGCTTCAGAGGCTAAAAGATCATAATAAGAGTTTGTAAGATGATCTTCCTCAACATTGTATCCTATCGAAAATAGATTCCTTTTTTCATCGTATAGAGGTAGAAATTTAGTATTGTCAATAATATAATCTATTCTTTTAATTAGTGATGATGCTATTTCATTTGAATTTGTTATACTCTCAAAAAACTGCTTTAGAACTATAAGGTATCCTATGAAATTGCCGCTATCTACAGTTGAAATATATTTAGGACGTAATACCTCAAGTGTTCTTGTATCATACCAATTATAAAGGTGCCCATTCCATTTTTCTAATCTTTCAATTGTAGTTATTGTTCTATCAATTCTTTGAATTAACTCGTTTAAAGTTATAAACCCTAAATCATAAGAACAAAGCATTGAAATAAGGTAAAATCCAATATTTGTTGGAGATGTCCTATGGGCTATTCTTTTTACAGGTGTTTCTTGATAATTATCTGGTGGAAGATAATTATCAGATTCGGTTGTAAAGTTTTCATAAAAATCAAAAGTTTTCTTTGCTATTCTTATTAAGATTTCCTTATCTTCATTGCTTAATTCATATTTTTTACTGATGATTGGTTTGCTTATATAATAAGCTACGTAAGGTGCAATAAGCCAAATAAAAGATAATAAAGCAGACAGAATTATATCTGATGGTTTGAATATTGATACAATTGATAAAAATATCAAAGAAATAATAATCTGAGAAGACATATTCTTATAATATCCTTTAAGGTCGTTTCTTGATTTTTTTTCAGCATCAGCGGCAGTTATCCATTCAAGAAGTTTATGTTTTGATATAAAGAGTCTATATTGTGCTTTTATTATAGCATCACATAAAATAAAAGCATGATAGGGTAGAAAAATAAACATAAGTATATCTTCATATAATATTGATTTTATACCATAGATTATATTGCCGTTTATTCTCTTTCTTGAGCCTTTATAATGTCCATAATTTATATATCCTAATATAAATGTAAAGAGTGTAAAGAAAACTATGAATAACGAGTAGCCAATATAGAAAATTAAATCTCCTGGGAAAATTGTACTTCCAAGTAAAATAATAAGCATTAAAAATAAAGGAACAAGGCTTCTTCTCATGTTATCAAGTATTTTTAGTTTTGAAAGGGATGATAATGGGTTTTTGATTATTTCTCCTTTTCTGTTCTTTATTTTTTTAGATAACCACTGTATTATTTGCCAATCTCCACGAGTCCATCTATGAAGTCTCATTATGTAAGAACTGTACTTTTCAGGAAAGCTGTCAATTAATTCAATGTCTGTTGCAAGCCCGCATCTTAAATAACTTCCTTCAAGTAGGTCATGACTTAATACGGTATTATCGGGTATAGCATCATTAAGGCATTTTCTGTAAATATCAATGTCATATATTCCTTTACCTGTGAATATCCCTTCATTAAATATATTTTGATAAAGATCTGACATAGCTGAAGAATAAGGATCGATACCAGCGTTACTTGCAAAAATACAATTAAATATTGATTTTATAGTTACATCAATGTTTATACCAATTCTTGGCTGGATTATTCCATATCCTTCTGTTACTATATTTTTATTTTCATCATATTCTGCCATGTTTAAGGGATGGGATATTGTGCCTATAAGTCTACTTGCACATCCAATAGGCATTATAGTGTCAGCGTCAAGGGTTATAATATATTTTATATCCTTTAGGTTTTCTATACTTCCAGATATAATTGAATAAGTTGTGTCATTGCTTCCCTTTATAAGATTGTTTAGCTCTAAAATTGCTCCTCTTTTTCTTTCGTATCCAATCCATTTTCTCTCAGAAGAGTTGAAGGTTCTTTTCCTGATAAAAACATAAAATATATCTTTTCCTTTAGAATATTTTTTATTTAACTCGGATATTTTTTCTAAAGCAGTTTGTATTATATTCTTATCAGTATCTTCAATTTCTTTATTGGAATCTTTTAAATCTCCTACGATTGCAAAGTATATATTCTCCTGACCATTTGCGGCATAAGTAATTTCAAGGTTTTTAATAAGCTCAATTGTACGGTTTTCATCAGGTAATATTGTTGGTACTATAACTAATGTTGAACAATCTTCAGGTATGCCATCTTTTAAATCAAGTTTTGGCAGTAATTTTGGAAAGATTGTATTGCTAAAAATATAATTTGATAAATCAAGAGCAATTTGGGTTGCGGGAATTATGAAAATTATAAAGCAAAAAATAGACATTAAAATACCTTGTCTTTGATATACATAGCAAGCAGGCAAAAAACTAGCTAATAAAGTTGTTAAAATAAAAGTAAATGCAAATTTAAAAGCATAAGAGAGATTTATTACTTTTGATTTACCAAGTTCTTCAAAAAGGTATTTTTTGCCTTTCCCAATGATATAGTATCCTACATGGCATTCTTTTAGGCTTTTTTGTGATTCTTTTGATGAGTTAGCAAGCTCAAGTACTTTTTTGGCGACAGTTGTTTCGGATTTCTTAATATCATGAGCAATTTTTTCCAATGCTTTTCTATAATAGTTTCTACTTTCAAAATCTTGCTTTGAATATACACCAATAGGATCTTTTCTTAATATTTTTTCTACTAAAGACAAAGATTCAAATATTTCTTTCCAATCTAATACATTTGAAAGCCTAAGGCTTGAAATACAGTTTCCCATTGTTATTTGATATGAAGACTGCTCTTGATGTTCTCTTTTTATAACGCTTTCAACGTCTAAATCAAGATTACTAAGTTTAGTATTAAAATGGTTGAATATTGTATATAAATTAATGTCATTTTTTCTTAAAACCCTTAAAGCATGTTCGATATATGGAAATAATGAAGGCGTAATTTCTTCAGTGTTTTTCCTTATTGATTTAATTATACTGGAATGATCCATGTCCTTAAGTTTTTCAGCCTTTACCCATTGATTTTGAACAAAGAGTATCTTTTCACAAGTATGCCTTATGTTTTCAATTAATGCTATTTTTATCATAAAGGAAAGGCTCCAGAGTTCAGCCATAGATAAGGGTGATATAGATTGATAAGAAGTAATAAAATCAACCAGTTGATTTTTGTCAAGCCTTCCATCAGTATGAGATATTAATTCAACTGCGAGCAAAAATACCCTTGGATAATTCTTATGGCGCCCGCTTTTTAGTATATTTATTTTATTGAAGAATTTTGCATTGGAGTTTTGTTTTAAATTCTTGTACTGTTCTTCAATAACGTAGAAATTGTCAAGAAGCCAATCAGAGCCAGGACATAGTGGTAGCCCCATCTTTGAATTTTCATTAAGGTATAAATAGGTCTTAGTAATGAATTTAAAGTTTTCATCGAGCCTTTTGAAAAGTTGGGAGGAGCTTTTTTTTCTTTTGCATTTGAGGTGCTCATTTGCAATATCGCGGGCATGTTGTATAAGCTCCTCATTAGATAAAAGGGCATCATTTATTATTAAATCACTTGTTTGAATATTAATATCAATTTTTTTGAGTAGTATTATTATAAAAGCTATTGCAAATATTATAATAACCCAATACATCCTATCTCCCTATCCTTTCAAAATTAGTCTCTTATTTTTAGTAGAAAATTTATCTTATCAATAATTGTCTGTGAAATTTCACTAGCATATTCTTCACAGTAACCTTCGGAAAAAATATTTAGAACAGGTTTTTCGTTATCTGGCAGAACTAGAGCCCAGCCTTTATCAGTATTTATTTTGATTCCTTCAAATAGCTCTATATTTTTGTTTCTAGATTCTTCAATTAGCATTCTAATTATTCTTCCTTTATCAGTGAAATCACATTTTATCTCTTTCTTATCTAAATAAAAAGCAGGAATTTCATCTACAAGGCTACTTAAAAGTAGTGAATGTTCTGTAAGATAATCCAATATTTTTGCTAATGCATATACTCCATCAAAGTTTAGAATATACTGTAGAATATAGCCTTCATCCTCAGTATTTTTTAACATCTCATTCATAATGCTGGAAGTAGAAAGCTTAGTTCTAATTACATGAGCTCCATATTGTTTTGCAATATCTTCTACTGCCATAGTTGTATTGTATGGAACTACAATTTTTTTTGTTCTTCCTGATTTGAGTAAAATTAGAGCTGCAAGAATTATATATCTTTCTTTGTTTATAATTCTCCCAAGATTATCAATTAAGGTTAAATCCTCACCAGAAGAACTTATTATAGCTCCAATATCCATATTTCTTTTTTTAACTATAGTTGATATATGTTTGATATAATTGTTTATATTTTTGCTATTATCTAAATGTTCGTATTCAACGTAGCACCCCATTTGTTCAAAGAGAGAGAGAGAAATAGAAAGAATGTTATTATTTGCAGACGCAATAATTATCTTTGGCCTGTTTCTTTTAATTTCAGTGAGATTTTTTATGTTATTTAAACTATTTAATATATATAGCGATGAAAAGTTTTCAACGTTTATAATAGGCTTTATTGAATTAGAATTACATCTTTCAAAATCTTGCCTTAAGAATAACTGTTCAATTTTCTTTTCTGTTGACCTATCAATATTGCCTCCATTTTCGTTAATAAACTCAATATGAATTATATCTTTACCTTTATTATCACAGCTAATATGTATGCCTCCAGATGCACTATAAAATTTAACAGCAAATCGATTTATTGGAATTGTACTGCTTCCTATATTAATTACACCTACACCAGCAGAGGATACACCAGATAAAAGAGAATTTTTTAAAAGGTCAGAAGCATTTTGTCCATCTGAACTTACTATGATAGGGGTATCCTTTTTTATTAAAGATGCGAAGGCAGAACCAATTAATGAAACAAATTCTGGAGTTATTTCAACGTTAAAGCTTCCACATATACCACAGTTGCCGAACAAATTTTTAGATGTTCCATCTCCCCAAACAAGATTTTTGCTTACTATTGAATCTTCTTTTATATTTTTAAAAGGCCATATCTTTACATCAGGTTTTATTGTAACTTTTTGAGATATATAACATTCATGACCTATTACAGAGCCTTCGTATAGGTTTGAATTATCCTGTATAGTAACTTTATTGCAAATAATAGTTCCTCTGCACTGAACTTTTTTACCTATATGGGAATTGTTCCATAGGATACTTCGTTTAAGACTTGAGTTTGCTTCAATTGTACATCCGTCACCAATTATTGTAAAACTATCCAAAAGAACATTGTCTTTTATAATGCAATTATTGCCAATTAAAACAGGAGGATTTATTTGAACGGTATTTGATACAATTGTTCCTTCTCCAACAAATATATTTGGAGAAATTTCATTATAATATTTATTAACCTCTACTAAATTTTTAAGGATATCAAAGCTCGTTTCTTTATATGTTAAAATGTCTCCAATATCACACCAGTATCTATCTGTAATATATCCATACATTGGCATATTATCTTTTAAAAGTTTAGGAAAAAGATCTCTGCTAAAATCAAATACATCGCCCTTTTTATAGTAGTCAAAAACTTCAGGCTCTAATATATATATTCCAGTATTTACTGTATCGCTGAAAACTTCTCCCCAACTTGGCTTTTCAAGAAATCTAATTATCCTTCCAGATTCATCAATAATAACTATACCGTATTCAAGGGGAACAGGTTCTTTTTTTAATATTAGTGTTGCTATGGATTTTTTTTCTTTATGAAATTTTAATGCATCATCTATGTCAACATCAGTTAATGCATCTCCACTTATAACTATGAAGGTACTATCAAGAAAGTCCTTTACATTAAGAACACTTCCACCTGTACCTAAAGGAGTGACTTCAGTAGAATAGTGTAGGTCAACACCGAATTCTTTTCCGTTTCCAAAGTAGTCTGTTATTGCTGATGGAAGATAATAAAGTGTTGCAGTAATATCATATATTTTAAATTTTTTTAAAAGATTTATTATATGCTCCATAACGGGTTTATTTATAATAGGAACCATAGGCTTTGGAATTCCAGTTGTGAGAGGTCTCAGCCTTGTTCCTTCTCCTCCAGCCATTATTACTGCCTTCAAACTATTCACCTTCCTATAGATAAATTTTGATGAGCATTTCTTATTTTTCCCCAAAAATTATAAAAATATTTATAATTAACCTTTCCATTTAAAAATGATAATTCCAATAATCATTATTATTACTCCGAGAATTTTTGAAAAATGAAATACTAACTTTTTAGTTTCAAATAATCCACAGCAGTCAATAATAGCTGCAGTAATAAGCTGGGTTATTAAAATTATAGAAACAGCATAAGTAGGGCTTAGCATTTTCATACCTTTCATAACTGTAAAAATTATAAATACGCCTATTAAACCTCCTGTAAGGTAAAGTTTGTTTATCTCTGATATTCTTTTAATATTTCCATTACCGAATATAAAAAAAACTATCAGGGTAATCAAAAAACCGGTCCCCTGAACAAATACGTTTATTTCCCAAAGTCCCATCTTCTCTGAAGCTCTTGTGTTGAATACTCCCTGCATACTCATTAATGCACCGGCAATAGCTGAAAAAATTATTCCAAGAATTTCTTTACCCATTATTTCACCTCATAATTTAGTCTATCCAATTTTCAAATATTATATTTTTATAATCTGTAGTATAATTAAATTTAGAAAAGTGAAAGGATGAGAGTATGGGAAAACTTAAAACTATTGAAGGTCTTGTAAATGTTATGGATATAGATGATTCTTTAGTAATTGATTTAAGATATGCAACAGATAATAATTTTTTAAAAAAGAAAATATATCCTTTGTCACTATGTATACTTCAGCTTGAAACTGCAAAAAAACTTTTAAAAGCAAATTCTGAGGCTAAAAGGTTAGGATACAGAATTAAGGTTTTTGATGCATACAGGCCTTTATCTGTTCAAAAACTTATGTGGGATTTAGTACAAAATGAGGATTTTGTTGCTCCTCCTTGGAAAGGGTCAAAGCATAATAGAGGTGCTGCAGTAGATGTTACCTTAGTTAATAAAAATGGAGAAGAATTGTTAATGCCTTCTGAGTTTGATGAGTTTTCAAATAGAGCTTCAATAAACTTTATGGATGTACCAAAAGAAGCTATAGAAAATAGGGAATTACTCGGAAGAATAATGACAGAAGCTGGATTTTTAAGATTGAATAGCGAGTGGTGGCACTTTGATGATAATGAATGGTATAAATATGGATTATATGATGTTGGGCTTGAAAAATTTTATGAAAAATAAAAAGCTCCCCAAAATGGGAGCTAATTTTGCGATATTACTTTCTGAAGGATCTGTTTTCGTTATTTCTTCTTTGTTGCTTTCTTGCTTTTCTGCATTCTGGGCATCTTAATGGTTCGTTTTCAAAACCTTTTTCCTTGTAGAAAGCCTGCTCGCCTTCTGTGAATATAAATTCTTTTCCGCAATCTTTGCATACTAATGTTTTGTCTGCCATTTTACAAACCTCCTAAATTTGGGATTAGGGATTTAACGACTCAAAGACTCATACTCCCAAATTAAGGAGGATAGGGTCTAAGTTGGTTAAATCTCTATTAATTTTTACTTTATAAGTATAGCATAATATTTATATATAATCAATGGTCAAATTAAAATTTTAAGAGTTTAAATATAAATATTCAGCAAGTAACTTTGTAGTATTTAATATAGCATCTCGGGTCTTTGACAGTTGCAAGACAAAAAAAGTGCCTTAAAGCCTTGATATAGGCTTATTTTTTTGTCAAATTTTAAATTTTTATAGTGCACAATGTGTAACAATGTGTTATAATATAGATATAAATATATGAAGAGATGTGAAAAAATGAGATTACAAATTGTTAAATCAAAAAATGCAGCATCCTTATACGTAGTTAAATCTGTTTATGAAAAAGGCAATCGTACTTCAAAAGTAGTTGAGAAGCTTGGCACTTATGATGAACTTTTAAAAAAACTAAACGGACAAGACCCTATAGAATGGGGGAAGAGGTACGTTGAAGAGTTAAATAGAAAAGAAAAAGAAGAGAAAAGAGAAATATTAGTAAAATACTCGCCTGTTAAACAAATTAACAAAGACGAACAGCATACTTTTAATGGTAGTTACTTGTTTTTACAAAAAATATATAACGAGCTTGGGCTGCAAAATATCTGTAAAAATATTTCGGATAAACATAAATTTAATTTTAATCTAAATTCAATACTATCAAGATTAATTTATGCAAGAATTATTTATCCATCATCTAAGCTTGCTACATACGAACTATCAAAAAAATTTATTGAGCAGCCTGATTTTGAGCTTCAGCATATTTATAGAGCTTTAGAAGTAATTTCAGAAGAAACAGATTTTATTCAGTCAGAATTATATAAGAACAGTCTTAAAGTTTGCAATCGTAATAAAGGAGTTCTCTATTATGACTGCACCAACTATTTCTTTGAAATTGAACAGGAAGAAGGATTAAAACAGTATGGAGTATCGAAGGAACATAGACCCAATCCAATTGTTCAAATGGGACTTTTCATGGATGGAGACGGCATCCCCCTTGCATTTTGTATAAACAAAGGTAATACTAATGAACAAGTAACTTTAAAACCTTTAGAGCAAAAAATTATATCCGAATTTGGGCTTTCAAAATTTATCATTTGTACAGATGCAGGGCTTGCATCTACAGCAAACAGAAAATTTAATAATATACAAAATCGAGCTTTTATTACTACACAATCTATTAAAAAATTAAAATCACATTTAAAAGAATGGGCGTTAGACCCCAAAGGATGGCATCTTAGCGATTCAGACAAAGTATATAATTTAAACGAAATTAACGAAGAAGCAGATATTAATAAAATTTTTTATAAGGAACGCTGGATAAAAGAAGACGGGCTTGAACAAAAACTTATTGTAACATTTTCCTTGAAATATAGAAACTATCAAAGAACTATAAGAGGTAACCAAATAGAGAGAGCTCAAGAGGTTATTGATACCAATCCTACAAAATTGAAGAAATGTAATGCTAATGATTACAAACGCTTTATTTCAAAGACTCACTACACACCTGACGGTGAAGTAGCTGAAAAAGAATTATACAGCATTAATGCTGATTTAATAGCACAAGAGGCAATGTATGATGGTTTTTACGCAGTATGTACAAATATAAGTGATGATGCTGCCGCAATTATAAAAATTAATAGAAGGCGTTGGGAAATAGAAGAGTCCTTCCGTATTATGAAATCAGAGTTTAAGGCAAGACCAGTATATTTAAGAAGAGATGATAGAATAAAAGCGCATTTTACAACTTGTTTCATTTCCCTGATGATATATAGGCTATTAGAAAAAAAGCTTTCAGAAAAATATACGTGTAGCGATATTATATCAGGACTTAGAGAAATGAATTTTTATGAGATTAAGAATGAGGGCTATATTCCAATATATACAAGGACTGATTTTACAGATGATTTACATGACAAATTTGGCTTTAGAACGGATTATCAAATAATTAATATGAAACAAATGAAGAAAATTTTTAAAGACACGAAAAAATAAAAAACATTGTTCACTTTTTTGAAAAGTATAAAAGCCTGAGAGCCCTTGATATTCAATGGTTCTACAGGCTTTTTGCTTCTCGCAACTGTCAAAGATGAGAGTATAGCATAATATTTATATATAATCAATGGTCAAATTAAAATTTTAAGAGTTTAAATATAAATATTCAGCAAGTAACTTTGTAGTATTTAATATAGCATCTTTATGTGTTCTTTCATAGCCATGGGATGCAAATACTCCAGGACCAATAAGAGCGGTTTTTATATCATAACCAGAACGAAGTGCTGTACTTGCATCAGAACCATAATGAGGATAAATATCTATTCTATAATCTATGCTTTTTTCTTTGCAGAGGTTTACTAATTTGCATCTTAAGCTATAATCATAAGGTCCGTGGGAGTCCTTTGCACATATACAAACAGAATATTCACTTGAGTTTTGTCCTTCTCCAGGAGCCCCCATATCAACAGCGATAAACTCAACAGTGTTTTCAGGAATAGATGCGGCAGCTCCATGGCCTACCTCTTCGTAGTTAGTAAAATAAAAGTTGGTAGTGTAAGGGAGAGGTATATTATTTTCGACTATATATTTAATAGTTCCAAGTAGTATACCTGCACTTGCTTTATCATCAAGATGCCTTGATTTTATAAAACCACTTTTTGTTATCTGGGTTCTTGTATCAAAAAATATAAAATCTCCAATTTCTATTCCAAGGTTAACTACATCTTTATCGTCATTAACCTTTTCATCTATTATAATTTCCATGTTTTCAAGTTTTCTTTCAATCTGTCCAGCATCGCTATGTATATGAACTGATGGTTTAGTAGTTACAACTGTACCTGTATATTGTTTTCCATCGCATGTTTCTATGATACAATTTTCACCTTCTATTGAATTGAGCATATATCCGCCTATTTTGTCAAAGCTTATTCTACCGTTGTTTTTAATTTTTTTTACCATGGCTCCAAGAGTATCAATGTGAGCTGAGACTGTTCTTTGGTATTTAGAGTTTTTACCTTCAATAGTTGCAATAAGTGAACCTTTGTTTGTAATAGTGTAGTTTATGCATAATTCTTTAACTATTTTTTCAATATAACTTATTGCCTTGTTAGTATATCCACTGGGACTTGGTATGTTAGAAAGATTTACAATGTTATCCAAAATATAATTTAAATATTCATTCAAAATTATCACCTCAACTTAATTTACATTTAAAGTTTTAGCTTTAAAGGAAAGAGGCAAAGAGTTACTTCTTTGCCTCGACTTTGAATTCAAAACTCATGTCTATTCCTCCGGCAGCTACCTTTTCAACAAGAAGTTGCAGTTCCATTGGATTATTAATCTTTGCATGTATAATATAACAATCAGATTTCATATCATCATTAAGCACTTTCTTCTCTCTATAGTATTTAATATTGCTTTCTTTAAGCTCTTCTTCAATCATATCTATATCTTCTTTATATAAAGAAGACATAGTTGCTTTTATATAATCAAACATTTTCTCACCTTACTTAATAACAATTTGATTGTAGGTTTTCTTGCCTTTTCTAACAAGTATTTTTCCGTCTTTAAACATTTTATCATCTGCAATAGTGTCTATATCGGTTATCTTTTCATCATTTACGTATAATCCACCCTGCTGAATGAGACGTTTAGCTTCACCCTTTGAAGGTACAATAGAGGCTTCAAGAAGAATATCAACAAGCTTTGAACCTATAAAATCCTTTGGAATAGTTGAAGTTGGAATATTTTCAAGATTTCCTCCTGATTCAAATAATGCTTCAGCAGCCTTTTTGGCCTTCTCAGCTTCTTCCTGCCCATGTACTATTTTTGTAATTTCATAAGCAAGAATCTTTTTAGCTTCATTTATCTCTTTATCTTTTAATGCTCCAAGCCTTCTAACTTCATCCATTGGAAGAAACGTTAAAAGAGCAAGACACTTTTCAACGTCAGCGTCATTAATGTTCCTCCAATATTGATAGAAATCATAAGGTGATGTTTTTTCAGGGTCAAGCCAAACAGCACCCTTTTCAGTTTTTCCCATTTTCTTTCCTTCGCTTGTTGTAAGAAGGGTGAAAGTCATACCATAAGCAGGTTTAGATTCTTTTTTGCGTATGAGTTCAACACCAGCTATAATGTTAGACCACTGGTCATCTCCACCAAGCTGCATAATGCAACCATATCTTCTGTTAAGTTCAAGGAAATCATATCCTTGCATTAACATATAGTTAAATTCAAGAAAAGTTAGTCCCCTTTCAAGTCTTTGTTTTACTGATTCTGCTGTAAGCATTCTGTTTACAGAAAAATGGACTCCTATCTCTCTTAAAAATTCTACATAGTTAAGATTTAAGAGCCAATCAGCATTATTTGCCATAATCGCTTTATCGTCAGAAAAGTCAATAAACTTCTGCATCTGCTTTTTAAAACATTCAGCGTTTTGGTCTATTGTTTCTTTGCTTAGCATTTTTCTCATATCTGTTTTACCAGTAGGATCTCCAACCATTGCTGTTCCACCACCGAGTAAGGCAATGGGTCTATGACCAGCCTTTTGCATATGGGACATTACCATAAGCTGAAGAAAGTGGCCTACATGAAGGCTATCTGCAGTAGGATCAAAACCTATATAAAAAGTTACTCTTTCTTTTTCAAGAAGCTCTTTTATTTCATCCTCATGGGTAAGTTGTGCAATATATCCTCTTTCCTTTAAGACATCAAAAACAGACATTTACAAAACCTCCTGATATGTATATATAATATTTCAGTATATTTTACCAGATAATTATTTAACTTTCAAATATACATTTCTTATGGATTATAATTTCTGTCTATGTGTATTTTAATATTGTATTGGGAATGCACTTTTTTGATTTTATTTACTATTTCATGTTTAAGTTTTTCTTCATCTTCTTTTTTTACTTCTTGAGAAACTACCACATCAAATAATATGTTTTTATATTCACCATCTCCTACAAATCTGAAATCATGAAATGAAAGTATTTGAGGGAAAGACTTAATAACTTCCTCAATTTCCTTTTTTGTTTCTTTTATCTTTTCATCATCTACATTTACGGGATCCTGATGTATCACAAGTAATATATCAAGTTTTTTAGAGATTTCATTTTCTGCCCTATCAATTATCTCATGGGCCTCCATTATAGGTATGTTTGAAGGGATTTCAGCATGGATAGATGCCATATATTTATTTGCACCATAGCTGTGGATTATAAGATCATGGGTTCCTATTATATTATCATAGCTTAAAACTTCTTTAACTATTGCTTTGACAAGCTCAGGATCAGGCGCTTCCCCAAGTAATGGACTTATTGTATCTTTGGTTAAATTATATCCGGCAAAAAGAATGAATATTGAAACTATAAATCCTATATATCCATCAATGGGGAAAGAAATATATTTTGATAGCAAAAGGGACAATGCAACTGTAGATGTAATTATGACATCACTGAAGCTATCAAGGGAAGTTGCATTTAATGTACCAGAAGATATATTTGAGTTGAGCTTTTTATAAAAAGTTCCGAGCCAAAACTTTATGCTTACTGATAAAATAAGTATTAAAAAAGGTATAAGCTCAAATTTTAGCCTTACAGGATGAAGTATTCTATCTACTGAATCTCTAACGAACTGAAAACCTACAAGTAAGACCATAAAGGAAACAATAAGACCTGCTATATATTCTCCTCTTCCATGTCCAAATGGGTGATCTTTATCTGCAGGTTTATCGGCTATTTTAAAACCTATTATAGTTATAATAGAGGAACCTGTATCAGAAAGGTTATTAAAGGCATCAGCTGTTATTGCAATACTATTTAGCAATGTTCCTATTATAAATTTTATTAAAAATAAAATAATGTTAACTGATATACCTACTATTCCACCGACATATCCGTATATCTGGCGATTATGTTTTTTAGATTCAGGTATAAACTTTTTAATTATCCAGTTGCTAAACATGCAATCACCTCATTTGACTTATTATAAAATATTATAACATATTGTTAACAATAATAAACAATATTACCTGCCGCAAAAGTGATTATTATTTTATATAGATATTAATTATTGATATATAAATAAGTTTGGACTAAGGGTATTAAGAATTACTTAACAAAATAGCAGAAGAGTAAGGAGGAGTTTAGTAAGGATATAAAATGTTTTGAAATAAGGCTTTAAACTTATGAAGCCCTATATTATAATATAGTTAATAAAATGTTAAGAAAATGAATAATTAATACTTGTAATGTATAAATATCTATGATATTATTTCAATAATACTATAAAAACCTCAAGTAGAGGTGCTGCAATTATGAGTAACCTGTGGAGCTGGCTGCAAAGAAGCAGGAGAAAGGAATTGTGGCCGAAGGGGATAGGTGCCAAACTATCTAACCTGGCATTATGTAGAATATGCATAATGCTGTCACCTTTTGGTGGAGAGCTACAGGGGTTGTTTAAGTGCATTCAAGCAGCTTAGGCAAGTCCTAGCTGCATATTTTTTTTGTTGGAGGTGTGTTATGAGTATAATTGTACAAAAATATGGAGGAAGTTCAGTTGCAACGATTGAAAAGATTAAAAAGGTTGCAGATAGCGTTATTGAAAAGTATAAAGAGGGTAATAAGGTCGTTGTTGTTGTATCAGCTATGGGTGATACTACTGATGATCTTATAGCAATGGCAAAAAAGATATCCAATAATCCCGATAAAAGGGAATTAGATGCACTACTTTCTACCGGTGAAATGGTTTCAAGTTCTCTTTTATCGATGGCGATAATCGATAAAGGATTTCAAGCTGTATCTTATAATGCTTTCCAAATACAGCTTAAAACTGATGGAACTTATGGTAAATCTCTTATTAAAGAGATTGATACAAAAATTATCGAAAAATCCCTTGATGAGGGGAAAATAGTAGTTGTTGCAGGATTCCAAGGTATTTCAAACGATGGGGATATAACAACTTTGGGGAGAGGAGGTTCAGATACTACTGCAGTTGCTTTAGCTGTAAAGCTTGGAGGTGTATGTGAAATATATACTGATGTTGATGGAATTTATAGTGTAGATCCAAGAATTTATAATAAAGCTAAAAAGCTTGAAAAAATAAGCTACGAGGAAATGCTTGAACTTTCAAGCCTTGGAGCACAGGTTATGCATTCAAGATCTGTGGAGTTGGGGCAAAAATATGATATACCAATTTATGTAGGATTAAGCTGTAGTGATATTAAAGGAACATATATAATGGAGGTAAATGATATGGAGAGCAAACCAATTACAGGTATAGCAGTATCCGATGATGATATTGCAATAACAATACAAAATGTTAAATATGATATAAATCTTTTATCACAAATTTTTGAAACTATTGCTGCAAAAAAGATAAACGTTGATATGATAAGCCAGACATCTCCAATTGATAATCATGTAAATATTTCTTTTACTATTCCTAAAAATGATAAAAGTGAATGTATAGATGTATTAAATGGATTTGGGTGTAAAAACCTTATCGTAGATGAAAATATTACAAAATTTTCAGTTGTTGGAATAGGAATGAAGACAACATCTGGAGTTGCAGCAAAGCTTTTTAAAATTTTTTCAACTAATAAAATAGAAGTTAAGATGATAACTACGTCTGAAATAAGAATTACATGTGCAATAAACAATTATGACAAAACAAAGGCAGTTAAGCTTGTTGCAGAGGAATTTAATTTATAACATTAATGTAGAATTATATCAAATAGTGCAAAAAAATGATATAATATATTTGCAACATAATTGATTGGAGGATTTTAAATGGGTAAAAGATTAATAAAAATTGTTGCAATAATTATATCATCAGCACTAATAACATCTTGTACGATAAAAACGGTGGCTAGAACTAATACTAATAGTATAGAAATTGATAATAAAAACAAAAGTGAAATTATAGAAACCAAGGAAAATGACAGTAAAAAAATGGACAAGACTTATTCTAGTTCTGTAAAACCCAATGAGCTTGGAAAGATAATGATTCTTATGTATCATGATATAGGTGAAAAAGAAGGGGAATGGGTAAGAACTCCAGAAAACTTTAAAAAGGATCTTGAAACTTTATATGAAAAAGGATACAGGTTAATAAGCATAAAGGATTATATAAATAACAATATAGATATACCTGAAGGTACGACACCAGTAATATTAACCTTTGATGATGGTACATTAGGACAGTTTAATATGATAAAAGAAAATGGAGAATATAGGGTCGATAATACTTGTGCTGTTGGCATACTGGAAGATTTTTATAAGTTACATCCCGATTTTGGTCTTAAAGCAACTTTCTATGTTTATTATCCTGTACCATTTAGGCAAAAAGAGTTAATTGAAAAGAAGTTTAGATATTTAATTGATAATGGAATGGATATTGGAAATCATACCTATAATCATGAAAACCTAAGAAAACTAAATACTGCTGGCATTCAGGAGTCATTAGGCAAAAATGTTATGAATACTAAAAAGTATCTTCCTGATTATGAAGTGGACAGTTTAGCTCTTCCTTATGGAATAAAACCTAAAGATAATAGCCTTATTGAATATGTTATTAAAGGTGAATATAAAAATACAATATACAATAACAAAATAGTGCTTTTAGTTGGTTCAAACCCTGCCTATCCTATATATCATATAAAAACAAAACCTGATGCTATTCCAAGGATTAGAGCAAGTGAGATGGATACTTATGGTACAGGCCTTTATGACTGGCTTGATTATTTTGATAAACATCCTGAAGAAAAATTTATAAGTGATGGAAATGCTAATATTATAAGCGTACCAGCAGATAAACAAAATGAGATTTATAAGGATAAAGTAAACGGAAAAGAAATTGTACTTATTAAATAAAATTTATTTTAACATAACATATATTGTTTAAATATTAAGTATTCCCATATACTTCTAATATAAAAAATTAGACGGTATATGGGATTGCTTTTGAATTATAATAATTATAATTTTGCTTTTTCAATTTTTTATTCTATAATGTTTATGTATTTTTAACTTAGGAAGAGGTGCTTGATGTGAAATTAATTATACCTGGATTAGTAGGAGCTTTAATAGGATATATAACTAATTATCTTGCTATTAAAATGTTATTTAGGCCTTATAATGAAGTTAGAGTTTTTGGACTACAAATTCCATTTACTCCCGGACTTATACCAAAGGAAAAGAAGAGAATTGCAAAAAGTATTGGAAAAACTGTTGGCAGTCATCTTTTAACCTCTGATTTAATTATTGAAACCTTATATAGTAAGAGAGTCAATGATGAAATCCAAGGCTACTTAAAAAAGAAATTTTACTTAATAAAAAATAGTAATAAAAATATAAAAGATGTAATAGAAGATTTTGGATTGAAGCTTGATAAAATTGAAAACAATTTAAGTCTTATGCTTTCAGATTTTTTGATAAGGACAATTAGGGGTCAATTTTCAAGGGAAAAGATAAAATATATAATTGAAAAATATATAATAAGTAGGTTTGATAATATAGTTAGTATTACTATTTTTGATAATATAATTGACAATATTGATAGGATTTTTGAAGATGCTACTTTAAGGAATAATATAAAATCTAAGGTTGGTGAATGGATTACAATTTTAAAAGATGATGAAAAGCTTTTGATTCAAGTGATTCCAGTTGAAATTACAAATAAAATTAAAAGGATGATTTATGAAAATGGAGAAAAAGAATCTCAATTTGTACTTGAAATCATAAGAAAACAAGAAGTAAGGGATGAAATAAAAGAGTATATATCAAATATAATTGAACTAAATCTTGGAAAGTTTGCAGCTATGCTAATACCCTTAAACAACATATCAGAGAGGATTTTAATTTCTTTTGAAGTTTTCTTACAAAATCCTGATAATTATTCAAAAGTATCTACTTTTTTTGAAAATATAGCAGATATGTTACTTGAAATAAAAATATCAGATATTATAACTTATTTTCCTGATAAATCAATTGATAAAGCTATTGATTATATTTTTGAAAAGCCTTTAAAATTTATTTTAACTGATGAAAACAAAAATGTGTTTAAAGAATATATAAGGTCTTTAGTTGATTCAAATAAAATTGGAATAAGCAAAAGCCTAAGCGATTATTTATGTAGTTTTATAGAAGCGGAAATAAGTTCTAATGACTTTAGCAATGTTATAGGCAAGATTAGTAGTTATACTATAAATTATGTTGTAAATATACCTTTTTCTCAGTTGCTGTTAAATATGAAATTTAGTACTTTAAAAAACTTTAAAGAATTTATACAACTGCATTTTGGAGAATTTATTAAAGATAAAGCTTTATCAATTATTGAGCTTGTTGATATACCCTGTATTATTGAAGATAGGATAAATAGTTTCGATCCTAAGTTTGCAGAGCAGATAATAATTGAAGTAGCAAATAAAGAGCTTTCTGCTATAACTTGGCTTGGAGCATTACTTGGCGGAATTATGGGACTTATTACACCACTGCTAAATAGCTTATTACAATAAAAATTTTAGCCCATATATTTCTAAGCTGATTTAGGGTATTTTTTAGAAAATGAAATCATCTTAGTAATAAATGGGCTATTTTTATTAATAAAAATTTTATGGTATTCTTCTTGCACGGTTATAGTCACTTCTTGTAAGAGGAGATATTTTAACTACATCACCAGTTCTTGGTGCATGAATAAAACAGTTATCACCAACATATATTCCTACATGGTGTATTGGATTACCAAAGAACACAAGATCTCCCGGCTTTAATTGATCTCTTGAAACAGGTATACCTTGTGTAGCCTGATCCCTTGATACTCTATAAAGTGTTTTTCCAAAATGAGCAAAGACATATTTAGTGAAACCAGAACAGTCAAAGCCACTAGGTGTTTCGCCACCCCAGACATATCTTACTCCAAGAAATTTCATAGCATAGGCTACAACAGCTTCACCACTATAGTTTGCAGTACTTGTTCCTGCATATTTTTTTTGAAGAGCAGCAATTTGCTTCTTTGTAAGCTCTATATCCTTTTGATATTGTGCTATTCTTGAAGCATAATATCTTTTCTTTTGTTCAAGCTGAGTTATAAGCCTTTGTTGTTCGCTTTTTTTATTGTTTAAAGCTTCAAGTTTCTTTTGGTTTTCGGATTTTAATGATGATAACTTATTTTTTTCATTTACAAGTTTTTCTTTTTCAATTGTTATTTTTTTCTTTTTATTTATTAAATCAGTTATAAGATTATTATCATAAACTATTATTTTTTTTATCATATCAAATCGAGCAAGAAAATCGCTAAGACTTTTAGAATTTAAAAGTATATATAAATACCCAAAGTTTCCATTCATATAGAGTGTTCGCATTCTCTTTTTAAATATTTCTTGCTCTTTTTCTATGTCTTTTTGAGCATCTGAGATGTTTTTTTCAACTATTTCTATATTACGTTTTGTATTATTAATTTTGGTATTCAAATCCTTAATTTGGTTCAGAATATCTCCTATTTGATCATCTAATATTTCTATATTGCTTTCCATTTGATCTATTTGACGTAAAATCTCATTATATGTATTTCTGCTTTGTTGAAGTTGCCTTTGCTGAGTTTGAAGTCTTTCTGTTAAAGGAGTTGCAATTGCAGTTGTACTTGTTGTAAGTAATAGTATAATTAATATAATAAAAGTAAAGCGATTTTTATTCAAGCTTGTCCCACCCCCGGCAATAAAAATAAAAGCAATGTATATTTTACAATAAAAATGTCATTTAATCGTATAAAATGATTATAACATTTTATTTAAATAAAATCAAAATGTCAAAATATGGATTTGAACCATACTTTATATATTAATATAATATTTTAATGGATTTTGAGGTGAATTATGAATAATAATATTATTAAATATGAGATATTGAAAAATATACCAGTTGGAGTTATAGCTATTGATTCAAATAAAAAAATACAAGAAATAAATAAAAAGGCGAAGGAGATATTTGGTATAAGCTATTCTTTGAACTTTTTCCACGAAGAAGGAAAAATAGAAAAGGGAGATATATTAATTATTGGTGATAATTCAATAGGAATTGATGATGGAGGAATAGATGAGAAAGATTTTAAACTCCTTGGAATTGATGAAGATGTTCAAAAGGGGGCTGCCTTTGTTTATATAGGAAAATACAAAAAAGGTGGTGATTATAAGTATAGGGAAATACAAAATAGTGATGTTTTATCTTTAGAAAAGAAAATATTAGGAAAGATTTGTAAAGTTGAAATAGATTTTTTAAATAAAATCATTAACATAAAGGTAGATGATATGGAGTTTCCATTTAAATATATAAAAGGCATAGGGCATATTGTTATATTGGATGGTAAGACAGGGAAAATAAAATTTTATCAGAGTAAAGGCTATACAGTGAGAAAAGAAGATTTAAAGAGCATTATTAATGGAAAAAACTTTTTAAAAAAATCATTAGAAGGAGATATGGAGACTGAGGTTATTGGAGAGGATATTACAAATATATTGGGAACATCTGTTAGCATACAAACGTTGATAAAGGCTGCTGAGGGAAAAGAATTTAATTTTATAAATCAATATGATGAGATAAATGGCAGACCGGTTCGTTGTAGTGTTTTTAAAATAAAAGATGAAGAAAAAATTTATGGAGCTTTTTTATTGGTTGAAGATTTATCTGAACTTAATAGATTGATAAAAGAAAAGGATGAGATATTGAAAAAACTTCTTGAGATAGAGGAAACTACATATAATCCTTTTGATGTTATAGTTGGAGAAAGCCAAGCAATTCAGAATTTAAAAAGCTATGCTAAAAAGGCCGCTATTACAAATTCTACTATTTTAATTCTTGGAGAAAGTGGTACAGGAAAAAGCCAACTTGCCAGGGCAATACATGAATATAGCGGAAGGAGAGGTAAAAAATTTGTTGAATTAAATTGTGGGGCTTTATCAGAGAGTCTACTCGAAAGTGAACTTTTTGGATATGTACCAGGTGCCTTTACAGGAGCAAAAAAAGAAGGCAAAAAAGGTCTTATTGAAAGTGCTGATGGTGGGACGCTTTTTCTTGATGAAATATCAGAGCTTCCATTAAACCTTCAGGTTAAATTACTTCATGTTCTTCAGTAAAAAATTTTTGCCTGTTGGATCTACAGAACCTAAGAATGTTGATGTAAGGTTTATATGTGCTACTAACAGGGATTTAAATAAAATGATAGAGGAAGGTAGTTTTAGAGAAGATTTATATTATAGGATAAATGTAATTCCAATTGAAATTCCATCATTAAGAAATAGAAAAGAAGATCTTTATTTATTAGTTCAATTCTTAATACAAAAGATAACAAAAAAAGAAAACACAACCACAAAAGTTTTATCAGATGAAGCTTTTAATAAACTCTATGCTTACGATTTCCCAGGAAATGTAAGAGAACTTGAAAATATTTTGGAAAGGGCAATTAACTTATGTGAAGGGGATATTATTACAGATAAAGATATTATATTAGATTATCAAGATAAAAATGCTGACAAAACGTTGAAAGAAATTATAGAAGAAACAGAGAAAAAAGCAATTATTAATTGTTTAAAAAGATACAACGGAGATAAAAATAAAGTTATGAAAGTTCTAAATATCAAAAAAACATCTTTTTATGATAAAGTAAAAAAATATGGAATAAAAATTTAGCCGAAATTTCGGAATTTATTCCGCAGATACGGAAAAGGCGCAGCTTGAAAATATTAAGGTATAGATGAGTTTCCGTAAATACGGAAATAATAAAAAGTGATTTTAACCCATAATACATAATATCACGAAAAAAATAGTATTATGGGTTTTTATTTTTGGTATGGATTTTGCATATAAGAATAGAAAAAACTTTGGAGGGTACTATGCTTGGATATAATTATTTAGAGATAAATGAAAAAGGAAATCTTTCTATTTCAAAGTGTGATTGTTTAGAACTTGCAAAAAAATATGGAACACCTCTTTATGTTATGAGTGAAGATGAGATAAGAAGAAGATGTAGAGAGATAAGAAAAAATCACATAGAAAAATACAATGGTTTTGCAGTATATGCAAGCAAGGCTTTTTTGAATAAGGAGATGTGCAGAATAATAAAAAGCGAGGGGTTAGGCCTTGATGTAGTTTCAGGTGGAGAAATATATACAGCATATTCAGTAGGCTTTCCAATGGATAAGGTTATATTCCATGGCAATAATAAAACTATTGAAGAGCTTGAAATGGCGATTGAATATGGGGTTGGAAGATTTGTAATAGACAATTTCTATGAAATTGATTGCCTTGAAAAAATATTAAAGAAAAAGGGAAAGAGTATTAATGCACTAATAAGGCTTACACCAGGAATTGATGGGCATACTCATGAGTTTATTAAAACAGGTCAAGTTGATTCAAAATTTGGTTTTTCTATGTTTGATGATAGTGCTGATAGAGCTGTTGAAAGGATATTAAAAATTGATAGAATCAATTTAAAAGGTTTTCATGCCCATATAGGTTCACAATTACACGAAAATGAAGTGTACAAGAAAGAAATAGAAGTACTTGCTGAATATTCAAAGAAAATAAAGAATTTATATGGATTTGAGGTAGAGGAGCTTAATGTTGGAGGAGGATTTGGAATATTTTATGTAGAAGGTGATAAGAGACGCTCTATATCATTCTTTACGGATATAATTAATGAGTCAGTAATCTCTGAATTTAATAAGCTAAACCTTAAAAAGCCTCTTGTTATAATTGAGCCGGGAAGATGGATTGTTGGAGAAGCAGGTATAACCCTTTATACAATTGGATGTATAAAGGATATCAAAGGGATAAGAAAATATGTAAGTGTAGATGGAGGTATGGCAGATAATCCAAGGCCACCATTATATGATGCATTATATTCTGCAGTTGTTGTAAATAAAAAATGCGATGAAAAAGAAGTAGTAACAATAGCTGGAAAATGTTGCGAGTCTGGGGACATACTAATAAAAGACATAGAACTTCCCAAGGTTGAAAGTGGAGATATATTAGCAGTATTAAGTACAGGCGCATATAATTATTCTATGGCAAGCAACTATAACAGAATAAGAAGGCCAGCAGTTGTAATGGTAAGTGAGGGAAAGCATAGACTTATAGTTAAAAGAGAAACTTATGAAGACTTGGTAAGATTTGATATTTAATGGTAGTGAAAAAAGTATTTATTGTTAAATAAATAATTAAAAAGGCTGTTGGCAAACAAATTTTGCAGCAGCCTTTTAATTTTGAGTATTCCAAATGATTTTATTATTCGCGTTAGATATAAATATATTAGTACAATACTTATGGAGAAATTATAATGTTCATAATAATATTTTATATTTAGTAACAATCCGACATATAAAGATGAACTATTTTTTATATTCTTTTATATTTTTATAGTCAACATAGTATATATTACTACTATTAACTTGCAGGGAATTTAAAATAAAAGGTGAACTTTCTATGCTTATATTTACTTTATCAGTATTGAAATAATCTGCAAGAGTGTTTACTATACACTGAACAATCTTTTGACTATATAAAGTATTGAATTTTAACCAATCTGAAAAATCTTTTGAAAAATCAATATAGACGGTATGGTCAGCATAATTGAAATATACCTTATTTATTTTTGTATTATCAGATATAAGTTTTGGAAGTTCAAAGGGAGGATACTTAAAATAATTTTCCAATGCATTTTTTAATAAATCGTTTGTTTTAAAGTATAATTTGACTTTTGTATAAATAATCTCATTACTTATGTTATTAGGATAGTAAAATTTCACTATTTGCATGTATTTAGAGTTATTTTCAATTTTATCTATTACTATTTCATTTGTTGTATCGTTATATTTATATATTGTTTTTATGGGGCCAAGACCTAATGCATAGTAATCTATTGTTGTAAGGTTGTTTGATTTTGTTGTTACTTCAAGAGCTGTGAAGTTTCCTAAAGGAGTTTTAACATCAACGTTAATTCCTGAAATAAATCTTTCATTTCCATTTGGTAAAAGCCATTTGTTACCTAATTTTATTGGTTCTTTTAATAAGATTTCTGGCTCGATGTTAACATAAGACATTATGTTGTCAATATAATAAAATTCATTTCTTGTATTAATTATTTTAAGTTCTCCATTACTAAATTCTATTACCTGGCCTTTTATATCAGAAGGAGTTATAATTCTAAGTTGTATTTTATTATTATCAATGTAATCAATATATATAGTTTTGTCATCTAAATTGCTGTTTTGACTTTGATAAATTAATTTATAGTTGCCCTTAAATGTGAAAAAATCTTGTACACTATAATTTGAAGTATTATCATTTGGTTTTATATTATTAGAATAATAGGTACAGGAGGAAAGCAATAAAGAAAGAAAAAAATATATAAAAAAAATAAGAATATATAACTTTTTCATTATATCCCCCCAGATAAAGTACTTAAAATTATTATACAATATTTTGGGAAAATATAACATATAAAATAAAAATTTATGTATATATAGTAGAAAAAATTATATGTAAAATCATTTATATTCCATAACTTTTTTATAATCTACGTAAAATGGCTCTCCTTCTTTAACTTCAAAATGACCTGAAGAATAGGGTTTGCCTTCTATGGTAATATAGACTTTATCAACGTTATAATAGTCTCCTAAAGTATTTGTTACGCTTAAGAGTATTAACCCTTCCAATGCAGAACCTGCATTCATTTCAGAAATGAACTCTTTAGAAAAGTCTATATAGACTTTATTTTCTGCTCTATTAAGATAAAGTTTATTTATTTTTGTATTATTGCTCATTAATCTAAAGTTGCCTTTAGGAGACTTCTTAAAATACTTTTCAAATATATCTTTTAGTCTATCGTTTGTTTTAAAGTTAATTTTTTCTTTTATATATATTGCTTTCTCACTGTCTAAATTAGGATAGTAAAATTTAATAGTTTGTGTAACTGAGGCATCTTTTTGAAATTTTGAAAGATTTGTTTCTACAGTAAAATCATTTGATTTATAAATAGTTTTAACATGACCTAAATTTAAAACGTAATAATCATAGGTTTTTGAGTCAGTATACTCAGTTGTAACTTCTAAAGCCTTAAAGGTTCCGTAGGGGACAGATATATTAACATCTGTATTAGAAATATATCTTTTGTTGCCATCAGGTAAAGTCCAAGTTGTTCCTTTTTCAAGGGGTTCTTTTAATAGTATTTCAGGATTATTATTATCGTAAGAGGTTAAATCGTCTCTGTTGTAGAATTCCCCAATTGATGCTATAAGTCTTAGTTGACCGTCTTTATTTTCTATAACTTGTCCTAAGACAGTACCAGGGTTTATTACTCTAAGTTGTATCCTGTTATTATTTATATAATCTACATATACGTCTTTTTCAGCATATTCATTTCCTATTCCTTCATATTGCATTCTTATATTAGGGGTAAAGGGGAAATAGTCACTTATTTTAGGTTTACTGCTCTCTGATGATTGTGAAGATATATTATTTTGTTTAGAAGGTCTTTGACTGCAGGAAATAAATAATAATAAAATAGAAATTGTTATTAATATCTTTTTCATATTAACCCTCCAAATTTATTCTTTGTGATTATTATACTACTAAAATTACTAAATTTATACATTATATTCAAAATACTAAGTTTCATAATTTATTTGAATATTATTTTGAATTTTAGTAGAGAATAATTATAAGAGGAGGGATGTTTTTGGTAAACAAAGAACAACTTATGGCTGTTGCAGCCAGTTGCAGTAGTTACAGCCCAAAGGCAACAAATTCATCATACCTAAACTATGGTGGTGCAACCTGTGAATTATGTGCCCATTGGGATGGTGAAAGATGCATGATAAATGTATACGATAAAGTACTGAATGGATTGGATCAAACTTAATAAATTTTATATTAAAAAACTGTTTAAATTGCCACCTTTTAGTATATAATTGTATTACAAATACTATATAAAAGGTGGTGTTATTTTGAGCAGAAACATAGCAGCAGGAATCTTTTTAATAACAATTGGTATAGTATTAATTATTCAAAGAACAGTAGGAATAAATTTATGGAATTATATCTGGCCTTTTTCCCTGATTGTAGTAGGCATAGGAATACATTACAAGTTTTTTCATGATAAAAACGATTCAAATATATTAGTTATAGGAGGAATATTATTAACTTACGGTTTGTTATTTTTATTTAATAATATTACAAATGGAGCTTATAATAGTAAAACAAACTTTGTTTACTTTCTTGGAATAGGCATAGGTTTTATTGAAAGTTTTATATTTGGAGATAATAATAAAAATCTAATACCTGCAATAATTTTTATTTCAATATCAATATATTTCTTACTAAAACAAGTATTTCCACAAATTTATAGTATAAGAATAAGAGATTATCTTATACCAGGGTTTCTCATAATTTTTGGAGTATATATACTTTTTAAAAATAGAAGACAATAAAGTAGTATAAAAAATAAATATTTTATATAAGCTGTTAATGATTAAGGTAGGTATTTGCTGAGAATGCCTACCTTATTATTTTTGATAGTCTTTATATAATAGGTATATATTAAAATATCAAAAATAAGCTTATATTTTTAAATAAGCAGGTGGAATTCCTTGATATAATATCAACGTCGCCAGGTATATCGATATATTTAACATGAAGAAAAACAAAATATAATAGAGCATTGTAAATCTAATTTTGATTAATTGATAAAAATAAAAATAAATAGGTAAAAGTTTATGATAACATATAAAAGTCGCTGCGATGCGGCGGCAACAAAAAATAAAAAAGTTGTTGACACAGTAAAAAGCTGATGCTAAAATAACAAGTGCTGTCGCTAAGAAGCAGCAAACTAAAAGCTAAAAAATAGAAATAAAAAATATGTTGACAATGAAGAAATGACATGATATGATAATTGAGCGCCTTGATGAGAGGCAAGTTTGAACCTTGAAAATTGAACAGTGGATAAGCGAACGTACCGAGAAGTAATTCAAATAAAACAGGATTGAAATGTGGATACCACATTGAAATAAGATTTTATCTTAAGAGTTTGATCCTGGCTCAGGACGAACGCTGGCGGCGTGCCTAACACATGCAAGTCGAGCGGAGGCAGCACTTAACACTGAGTGCTCAGATGTGAATATAGTTTAAAGTAAGCCAGCGTCAAGCACGCGCAAGCGGGCTTTACGCTAAAAAGGATAACACATACTGAGTATTGAGTGTTAAGGGCTGCCTTAGCGGCGGACGGGTGAGTAACACGTGGGTAACCTGCCTCAAGGAGGGGGATAACACTAAGAAATTGGTGCTAATACCGCATAAAGCTAATGCTTCGCATGAGGCGTTAGCCAAAGGAGCAATCCGCCTTGGGATGGGCCCGCGGCCCATTAGCTAGTTGGTGAGGTAACGGCTCACCAAGGCGACGATGGGTAGCCGACCTGAGAGGGTGATCGGCCACATTGGGACTGAGACACGGCCCAGACTCCTACGGGAGGCAGCAGTGGGGAATATTGCACAATGGGGGAAACCCTGATGCAGCAACGCCGCGTGAGCGAAGAAGGCCTTCGGGTTGTAAAGCTCTGTCTTCCCTGACGATAATGACGGTAAGGGAGGAGGAAGCCACGGCTAACTACGTGCCAGCAGCCGCGGTAATACGTAGGTGGCGAGCGTTGTCCGGAATTACTGGGCGTAAAGGGTGCGTAGGCGGTTCTCTAAGTGGGATGTGAAATCCATGGGCTTAACCCATGAACTGCATTCCAAACTGGAGAGCTAGAGTGCAGGAGAGGAAAGCGGAATTCCCAGTGTAGCGGTGAAATGCGTAGATATTGGGAGGAACACCAGTGGCGAAGGCGGTTTTCTGGACTGTAACTGACGCTGAGGCACGAAAGCGTGGGGAGCAAACAGGATTAGATACCCTGGTAGTCCACGCTGTAAACGATGGGTACTAGGTGTGGGAGGCGTAGCCTTCCGTGCCGCAGTTAACACATTAAGTACCCCGCCTGGGAAGTACGATCGCAAGATTAAAACTCAAAGGAATTGACGGGGGCCCGCACAAGCAGCGGAGCATGTGGTTTAATTCGAAGCAACGCGAAGAACCTTACCAGGGCTTGACATCTACCGAATCCTGTAGAGATACGGGAGTGCCCCTTTGGGGAACGGTAAGACAGGTGGTGCATGGTTGTCGTCAGCTCGTGTCGTGAGATGTTGGGTTAAGTCCCGCAACGAGCGCAACCCTTGCCTTTAGTTGCCAGCACTTCGGGTGGGCACTCTAAAGGGACTGCTAGGGTTAACCTAGAGGAAGGTGGGGATGACGTCAAATCATCATGCCCTTTATGCCCTGGGCTACACACGTGCTACAATGGCCGGTACAAAGAGCAGCGATGCCGTGAGGCGGAGCAAATCTTTAAAACCGGTCCCAGTTCAGATTGTAGGCTGCAACTCGCCTACATGAAGCCGGAGTTGCTAGTAATCGCGGATCAGCATGCCGCGGTGAATACGTTCCCGGGCCTTGTACACACCGCCCGTCACACCATGAGAGTCGGCAACACCCGAAGTCAGTGGGCTAACCCGAAAGGGAGGCAGCTGCCGAAGGTGGGGTTGATGATTGGGGTGAAGTCGTAACAAGGTAGCCGTAGGAGAACCTGCGGCTGGATCACCTCCTTTCTATGGGGAAAATGCCTAAACGGCATTTTCCGGGCAGCTTAGCCTATTATTAGGCGGTAAAAGCTGCACCGGAACCGTTAGGTTTAAAAGCCTAAATGGCTTTTATGGGGAAATTTGACCACAAGAGGAATACCTCGCAGGCTAAATTTCCCCGGGGAAGTAACTTTAATAGTTAACTTTTCTGTAAGAGCATTTGAGGCTTTATAGCGTATCGCTAATCCACTGTTTGATTTTGAAGATTCAAATATCGAAATGATATTTGTCTTCAGATAGTTCTTTGAAAACTGCACAGCAAAAACAATCGCGAGAAAAATAAAGGTCAAGCTAATAAGGGCGCACGGTGGATGCCCTGGCATTAGGAGCCGAAGAAGGACGTGATAAGCTGCGATAAGCTGCGGGTAGCCGCAAATAGGCTGTGATCCGCAGATTTCCGAATGGGGGAACCCACATAGCTAACGCTATGTATCATATACTGAATCAATAGGTATATGAAGGCACACCTGGGGAACTGAAACATCTAAGTACCCAGAGGAAAAGAAAGAATAATCGATTTCCTAAGTAGCGGCGAGCGAAAGGGAAGGAGCCCAAACCAATTCCTTCGGGGATTGGGGTTGAGGAGGCAGCATAAAGGGAGCAGAGGTTTAATCGAAGAGGTCTGGAAAGGCCCGCCACAGAAGGTAACAGCCCTGTAGGTGAAAAGCTAAAGCTTTCGCTGTCATCCAGAGTACCACGGGACACGTGAAACCCTGTGGGAAGCAGGGAGGACCACCTCCCAAGGCTAAATACTACCTAATGACCGATAGCGCATAGTACCGTGAGGGAAAGGTGAAAAGAACCCCGGGAGGGGAGTGAAATAGAACCTGAAACCGTGTGCCTACAAGCAGTCGGAGCACGTTAAAGTGTGACGGCGTGCTTTTTGTAGAACGAGCCAGCGAGTTACGGTATGCAGCGAGGTTAAGGACTTAAGGTCCGGAGCCGTAGGGAAACCGAGTCTGAATAGGGCGTAAAGTTGTATGCTGTAGACCCGAAACCGGGTGACCTATCCATGGACAGGGTGAAGGTGAGGTAAAACTTACTGGAGGCCCGAACCACGTTGGTGTTGAAAAACCATGGGATGAGCTGTGGATAGCGGAGAAATTCCAATCGAACTCGGAGATAGCTGGTTCTCCCCGAAATAGCTTTAGGGCTAGCCTTAAGGTAAGATATACGGAGGTAGAGCACTGAATGGGCTAGGGGCCATCAAGGTTACCGAACCCTATCAAACTCCGAATGCCGTAATATTATCCTTAGGAGTCAGACTACGAGTGATAAGATCCGTAGTCAAGAGGGAAACAGCCCAGACCATCAGCTAAGGTCCCAAAGTGCATGTTAAGTGGAAAAGGATGTGGGATCTCTAAGACAACCAGGATGTTGGCTTAGAAGCAGCCATTCATTCAAAGAGTGCGTAATAGCTCACTGGTCGAGAGGTTCTGCGCCGAAGATGTCCGGGGCTCAAACATGCCACCGAAGCTATGGATCCGCAAGGATGGTAGGGGAGCGTTGTATGCGGAGCGAAGCATAACCGAAAGGATATGTGGACTGCATACAAGTGAGAATGCTGGCATAAGTAGCGAGAAATAGGTGAGAATCCTATTCGTCGAAAGCCTAAGGTTTCCTCAGGAAGGTTCGTCCGCTGAGGGTTAGTCGGGACCTAAGCCGAGGCCGAAAGGCGTAGGTGATGGACAATCGGTTGATATTCCGATACCACCATAGACCGTTATTAGAGATGGGGTGACGCAGGAGGATAGGCTGAGCGCATTTTTGGCTAAGTGCGTCCAAGGGCTGAGTCAGACTTTCAAGGCAAATCCGGGAAGTTAATGACAGGGCTTGATGGGGAGCCCGTAAGGGTGAAGCAGCTGATTTCACACTGCCAAGAAAAGCCTCTATCGAGGGATGTGGTGCCCGTACCGCAAACCGACACAGGTAGGTGAGGAGAGAATCCTAAGACGAGCGAGAGAACCCTTGTTAAGGAACTCGGCAAATTGACCCCGTAACTTCGGGAGAAGGGGTGCTCTAGAGATAGAGCCGCAGAGAATAGGCCCAGGCAACTGTTTAGCAAAAACACAGGTCTCTGCTAAATCGCAAGATGATGTATAGGGGCTGACGCCTGCCCGGTGCTGGAAGGTTAAGGGGAAAGGTTAGCGCAAGCGAAGCTTTGAACCGAAGCCCCAGTAAACGGCGGCCGTAACTATAACGGTCCTAAGGTAGCGAAATTCCTTGTCGGGTAAGTTCCGACCCGCACGAATGGCGTAATGACCTGGGCACTGTCTCAACAAGGGACTCGGCGAAATTGTAGTACCGGTGAAGATGCCGGTTACCCGCGATTGGACGGAAAGACCCCGTAGAGCTTTACTGTAGCTTAGCATTGAGTTTCGGTATTGTCTGTACAGGATAGGTGGGAGACAGAGAAGGCAGGGCGTCAGCTTTGCTGGAGTCGACCTTGGGATACCACCCTGATGATACTGAAGCTCTAACCGGAGGCTTTGAATCAAGTCACGGGACATTGTTAGGTGGGCAGTTTGACTGGGGCGGTCGCCTCCTAAAGAGTAACGGAGGCGCCCAAAGGTTCCCTCAGTGCGGTTGGAAATCGCGCGGAGAGTGCAAAGGCAGAAGGGAGCTTCACTGTGAGAGAGACATCTCGAGCAGGGACGAAAGTCGGGCTTAGTGATCCGGTGGTACCGAGTGGAAGGGCCATCGCTCAACGGATAAAAGCTACCTCGGGGATAACAGGCTGATCTCCCCCAAGAGTCCACATCGACGGGGAGGTTTGGCACCTCGATGTCGGCTCGTCGCATCCTGGGGCTGAAGTAGGTCCCAAGGGTTGGGCTGTTCGCCCATTAAAGCGGCACGCGAGCTGGGTTCAGAACGTCGTGAGACAGTTCGGTCCCTATCCGTCGCGGGCGTAGGAAATTTGAGAGGAGCTGTCCTTAGTACGAGAGGACCGGGATGGACGAACCTCTGGTGCACCAGTTGTTCCGCCAGGAGCACAGCTGGGTAGCCATGTTCGGAAGGGATAAGCGCTGAAGGCATCTAAGCGCGAAGCCCACCTCAAGATGAGATTTCCCACCGTAAGGGTAAGACCCCTTGAAGAACACAAGGTTGATAGGCCAAAGGTGTAAGCGCCGTGAGGCGTTCAGCTGATTGGTACTAATAGGTCGAGGGCTTGATCAATAATTTGCTGTGCAGTTTTGAAAAAACTACATTAAGTAGTTGAGATTTTTAATATTTTACGACGAAGCATTATGATTTATTCGTATTAGTTCTTGCCGAGTCTGACGCAGAAAATTTTAGAACTTTTGCTTGTTTGAGAGAAGCGAGTTTGCAAAAGTTCTTAATTTTCAAGGAAGCGAGGCTTAGAACTAAAGAAGAAATCATATAGCAAGGAGAAAAATATTAAAAATAATATCTGGTGGTTAGGCATCTGGGGTAACACCCGTTCCCATTCCGAACACGAAGGTTAAGCCCGGGTGCGCCGATGATACTAAGCTGGAGACGGCTTGGAAAAGTAGGTGTCTGCCAGATTGTTTTGCAAGAAGGTATGTGTAAACGTACCTTCTTTGCATTTTTTGAATAATATTAGTAATGATTGATTAGACTTTGTTTTAAAGAAATATAGTATATTCCAACTTTTTCAACGGTTTGAGTAAAAATTAAAATGGAAGCCTTTTTGGCTTCCATTAAAAATATATATATTTCGAGGATTTTATTTTAATTCTTTAATAACGGCCTTTGCAAATTCAATAGTTCCAGTATTTCCACCCATATCAAATGTTTTATATTCTTCCTGCTTTAAAACTAAATTAAGAGCATTTTCTATAGAATCAGCTATATCTAATTCACCAAGGTATCTTAGCATCATAACAGAAGACAATATAGCAGCTGTTGGGTTGGCTTTATTTTGCCCAGCTATGTCTGGTGCAGAACCATGAACTGGTTCAAATATTGCTATGTCATTTCCAATGTTTGCACCTGGAACCATTCCAAGTCCGCCAACAAGTCCTGCTGCAAGATCTGACAATATATCTCCATATAAATTTGGCATTACAAGTACATCGTATTTTTCTGGTGACATTACAAGTTTCATACTCATAGCATCTACAATCATTTCTTCATATACTATTTCAGGATAGTTTTGGGCTACTTTTCTTGAACAATTTAAAAACAACCCATCAGTGCATTTCATTATATTTGCTTTATGAACAGAAGTAACTTTTTTTCTTTTTTCTTTAACTGCAAGGTTAAAAGCAAAATCAACTATCCTTTCACTTGCTTTTCTTGTAATTATTTTTATACTTTCGGCAGCATCATCGCCAACCATGTGTTCAATGCCTTTATAGAGATCTTCAGAATTTTCTCTTACTATTATAAGATTAACGTTATCGTATTTTGAAGGAACTCCAGCAATAGTTTTTACAGGTCTTATATTAGCATATAAATCAAAGGTTTGCCTTAAAGTTACATTAACACTTTTAAATCCCGTTCCTATTGGAGTTGTAACAGGACCTTTTAGAGCAATTTTGTTTCTATTTATAGAGTCTATAACATTTTGGGGTAGTGGAGTGCCATATTTTTTTATAGAACTTTCACCAGCTTCTACAATATCCCAGTTAAATTTAATTGGGCAAGAATCAAGTATTAGTTTGGTGGCGTTTATAACTTCAGGGCCAATGCCATCACCTAAAATCAACGTAACATCGTAACTCATAGTAAGCCTCCTAATTGTTATTATTTTGCTTTGTATAATTTAGTAGTCCTCCGGATAACAATATATCAACTTGCCTTTGTGTAATATTTAGTTGCATTTTATATACTCTATTTTTTGAAACATTTTTTATGAAAACTACTTTATCTTTAACCTGGGATAGAGCACCCTCTATTATTAATTCGTCAAATTCATCGATGTCATCATAATCAGAAGGATTGTCAAATACTAAAGGCAATATTCCATTATTAATCAAGTTTGCCATATGAATTCTTGCAAAAGATTTTGCAAGTACTCCTTTAATTCCAAGATAAAGAGGAACTAAAGCTGCATGTTCTCTGCTTGAGCCTTGACCATAGTTTTCACCTGCTACAATAAACCCACCATTATTTTCCTTTGCCTTCCTAGGGAAAGAGCTATCACAAGGAGTTAAACAATAATCAGAAAGATATGGTATGTTAGATCTATATGGTAAAAGCTTAGCATTTGAAGGCATTATATGGTCAGTTGTTATGTTATTACCAAGCTTTATAAGCACTTTCCCGAATAAATTATCTGACAATGGCTTGGCTTTTGGAAAAGGCTTTATATTTGGACCTCTTAGTATTTCAACTTTATCAGGTTCATCAGAGGGTGGAATTATCATATTATCGTTTATTATAAAGCTTTCAGGCATTTCTATAATAATTTGTTTTTCTAAATCTAATTCTCTTGGATCAGTAATATACCCTGTAATTGCAGATGCAGCTGCAACTTCTGGGCTTGTAATGTATACCTTTGCTGATGGTGTACCAGATCTACCTTCAAAATTTCTGTTAAATGTTCTTAGGGATATCCCGTCTGTAGAAGGTGATTGTCCCATACCTATACATGGACCACATGCACATTCAAGTATTCTTGCACCAGCAGAAATTAAAACAGATAATCCTCCGTTTTGTGCTATCATATTAAGTACTTGTCGTGAACCTGGGGAAATTACTAAAGATACATTTTCAGCAACAGTTTTTCCCTTAAGAATTTCTACTGCCTTCATTATATCTGTATAGGAAGAGTTTGTACAACTTCCTATTGCAACCTGATCAACCTTTACATTTTTTAATGATGATACATTTACTACGTTATCAGGACTGTGAGGGCAAGCAATCATAGGTTCAAGAGAGGATAAATCAATTACTATTTCTTCATCATATACTGCATCTTCATCTGGTTTTAGCTCTATAAAATCCTGCTCTCTACCTTGTGCTTTTAAAAATTTATATGTTTGGCTATCAGAAGGGAATATAGATGTTGTTGCACCAAGCTCTGCACCCATGTTAGCAATAGTTGCTCTTTCAGGCACAGATAATGATTCAACTCCTTCACCAGTATATTCTAATATTTTTCCGACGCCACCTTTAACAGACAGTCTTCTTAAAAGCTCAAGTACTATATCCTTAGCAGAAACAAAGGGCTGGAGTCTTCCTATAAGCTTAATATTTACAATTTTAGGCATTGAAATATAATAAGCTCCGCCTCCCATTGCAACAGCAACATCAAGGCCTCCTGCACCAATAGCAAGCATTCCCATTCCGCCACAGGTTGGAGTATGGCTATCAGAACCTAAAAGTGTTTGCCCTGGAACTGCAAACCTTTCAAGATGTACTTGATGGCATATTCCATTACCTGGTTTTGAATAATATATACCATGTTTTTTAGCTATAGTTCTAATATAAGCATGGTCATCAGCATTTTCAGGACCAGTTTGAAGAGTGTTATGATCAATATAGGCTACAGATCTTTTAGTTTTAACTTTATCTATTCCTATTGCTTCAAATTGAAGGTAAGCCATTGTACCTGTTGAATCTTGTGTTAGAGTTTGATCAATTTTTATTGCTATTTCACTTTTAGGTGTCATATCACCACAAACTAAATGTTCTTTGATTATCTTTTGAGCTATTGAGTATCCCATTATGATTCCTCCATTTTAAAGAGTTTTTGTCTTAAGTTTTATTTTTTTATTATTTTGTCTGTTTAAAAACTTGTAATCAGTTTCAATTGAAACATTTTCAACATCTAAAATATTTGGCATATACTCCTTTACAAGAGCTTCAAGCTCGTTGTTGCTTATTACAGTTGTTCGCCCATTCTCATATTCTTTGTCAACCCAATCTTTTATTTTTTGAACAACAGGGTGCTTTTTATCTATCTTGTTATTACCCTTTAGATTAAAATACATATTAATCCATGCAGCAATACCTGCAAGGCCTGAATACTCGTTAATAGCAACAACAGGTGGGCGGTTTAAAAGTTTTGTTGTGTCAAAAATGTTATATATCTCTTCATTCTTAAGCATCCCATCAGCATGAACTCCAGCCCTTGTAACGTTAAATTCTTTTCCTACAAAAGGAGTACGTGGAGGTATTGAGTATTTAATATCCCTTTCAAAGTATTCGGCAATTTCAGTTAATACTTCAAGTCGCATATTTTTAGTATTTCCTCTAAGCTGTCCATATTGAATTACCATAGCTTCAAGTGGGCAGTTTCCAGTTCTTTCTCCTATTCCAAGAAGAGAGGTATTAACAGATGATGCCCCATATAACCAGGCAGCCGTTGAATTGGTTACAACGCTATAAAAGTCATTATGACCATGCCATTCTATATATTCAGAAGACAAGCCGCAATAATGTCTTAATCCATATATTATTGCAGGAACGCTTCTTGGAAGTTCAACACCAGGGAACGATACACCAAGACCTAATGTGTCACAGGCTCTTATTTTAAATGGTATTTTTGCTTCATTTGAAAGTTTAATAAGTTCATTTACAAAAGGAACAACAAAGCCAAAAAAGTCTGCTCTTGTTATATCTTCAAGATGACATCTTGGTATAATACCGTGTTCAAAGGCCTCAGCTGCAATTTCAAGATATTGATTCATAGCTTGTTTTCTTGTCATATTAAGCTTTTTAAATATATGATAATCTGAGCAGGACATAAGTATTCCAGTTTCTTTTATGCCTATATCTTTAACGAGTTTAAAATCTTCCTTTTTGGCTCTAATCCATGTTGTTATCTCAGGATACTTATATCCTTTTGAAAGACAGGCTTCCAAAGCCTTTCTGTCCCTTTCAGTATATAAAAAGAATTCAGTTTGTCTTATTATTCCAGAATTGTTATCTAGTTTATGAAGATAGTCGTAAATTTTTATTATTTGCTCAGCTGTAAATGGAGATATAGCCTGCTGACCATCTCTAAATGTTGTATCTGTTATCCATATTTCATTCGGAACGCATATAGGTATATTTTTATAATTAAATGTAATCTTTGGTATCTCAGAGTAGGGGAATATATGTCTAAACAGGTTTGGTTCATTAACATCTTCTAATTCGTAATTGCACTTTTGAAGTTCCATAAGATTTGTTATGTTATTAAGCTCAGCTTTTAGCATGTTTTACACCTCCCTGTATAATTGTATACAAACATACATAATACTATAATTGTTATTATATAGCATATATGAAAGTATTACAATACAAAATTTCAACTTTAAAATTATAATTTTTGTAATAAAGTATAAGTGATGTTATAAAAAATAAAAAAATTGCAATATGTGTTTAAAATTAAATTATAGAAATCAGTATAAAAAAATAAGTGCATTACTGCACCTGTTTTTGCTTTAAAATATAATTTTTAATTTCATCATCATATAATTTCATAATTCTTAATAGTAAAGGATTTTGAATGTTAAAATCAAAATTATCTATTTTGGCTATAGGAAGTACCTTTGGGGAGGTACCACTTATAAATGCAGCATCAAAACTGTTTATATCATCAGTATAAATAGAAGTTTCATATACAGAGATGTTGTTTTGATTGCAAATATATAAAATCTTCTGTCTTGTTATACCTGGAAGTACCTTCGAAATATGGGCAGTATAAAGAGAATTATTTTTTATAAAAAATATATTTGAACGGCTTCCTTCTGTTATTTCATTATCTTCGTTGACTAATATAGCTTCATAGTAATTTTTTGTACTTAAAATGTTATTTATTTTATTCCTAAGATATGCGTTAATAACTTTTGCATTTGGATTTTCTCTTACTGCTTTAAAAAGGCAAGTTTTAACCCCTTTTTTATATGTTTGCTCATCAGGATAAGAACTTTTGATAAAGAAATAATACTCATTTAAACTGCTTTTGAGGTTGTTTAAAACTATCTTTATGTTATATTCCTCTATATCATTTAATTTAATCATCTTTGTAATGTTTTCTTTAATATGCTCAAGAGAAATGTTTTTTTCATCAAGATTAAACCCTATAATCTGTGCTGAGTTTTTAAGCCTTTCATAATGATCTTCTAAAAATATGGGGATTTTATTTATAATTCTTATTACTTCATATATTGAAGGATTAATTTCAATGTAAATTTTATCAAATTCTGAAACATTGTATATTTTGCTATTATGTATAAAAAAATTAAAAGTTGCCTCTGACATATAAACACCTCCAATGCTATTCTAAGTCAAAAACAAAAATTAGTCTACTAAAATAAAATAGGCGGTTTTCCGCCTATTTTAATAATTAGTATTAAGTCTTGGCATAGTGTTGTTTGGTTCAAATATGTCTACAAATTTAATAGAATATAAATCACACATAACTCTTATATTTGACTCTGGTACTTTTAATACGATGTAGCTCACTCCAACTTGTTCAAGTATTCCAACTCTGTCTGTTAAATTTGTTGTTCCAATTAAGAATGTTATTCTAACTCTTTTACCTATCTGTGTTTTTAAAAATGCTTGAGTGTATGCTATGTCAGTTAATGTAGGTTCTGTTGTTGAACCGGGTGTAAATTCAGGTGGAGGGGTATCGAGCATTCCAGGTTGACCTTGTCTTTCAATGCAGCTATCACATTCTTCATCAGTTGGATACCTAAATACTGGTGGGTAGTAGCCAAAACCATAAGCTGGTTGTTCGTACATCATGTTGTCTTCAAAATTATCATTAGACATATTATACCTCCTATATCATGTTTTCCAATATAATGCAGTTGGATTATAAAAACAATGCTGAGCAACCCTTGTATTATAGACACCAGATCTGTTTTTTGGAAAGTATGTGGCGCATATTGGACTATAAGGATTATAATACCAGAGAGCCAGCTCAGTGCCTGTTAGTTTATTTCCTGATAAAGCCCAGTCAGCAATGTCATAGTGAATCTGGTCTGGATTCATGTTGTAGATATTTTGAGCATTTGGCTGCCCATAAACTTCAGTAAGAGCGCAAGTAAATTGATAAGGCTGAAGTATAACTCTTCTTAAATCACCTTGACCTGTTCTTAGATATTCTCCACCAGATACATGCACCCTATTCATTACAACTGTAGCAACAGCCTTCATGCCCATTTCTCCTTCTCCTTCAGCTTCGCATTTTATTAGCCTTGCAAATAGCTCTCTTGCAGATAAGGGCATATTTTCACCTCTGAAATTCTCGATTAATATTAATATATACATCATCTATGGTGTTTGTTACAAGAAATAGAAATATCTATCAATATATTATATAAATAATAAAGTCTATATATGAATAATAAAGAGGCAACTGGATAAAATACATTAATGAATGTAAAAAATTATTTTTGGAGGGTGTCATGAGGATTGGAATTCCAAAGGGGCTTTTATATTATAGATATTATCCTTTTATTGAAAGTTTTTTCTATGAATTAGGCTGTGAAATAGTAACTTCTGGTGATACAAATAAGGAAATATTAGATGGCGGTGTTAAATATTGTGTTGATGAAGCATGCCTTCCTATAAAAGTTTTTCATGGGCATGTGTTATCAATAAAAGATAAATGTGATATGCTTTTTATTCCAAGAATAATGAGGCTTTATAAAAATGAATTTATATGCCCTAAATTTTGTGGCTTGCCAGAAATGATAAAACATAGCATACCCAATTTACCACTTATAATCGGTGATACATTGTATGCAGATTCAAAGTATAAGCTAAAAAGTTGGGCTTTTAATGTTGGTAAAAATATAACTAATAATAGAAAAAGAATTGATAATGCATTAAAAGTTGCATTAGAAAGTCAAAAACAAAATAAAAAAGGCATTATGGATAAAGATTATGAACTTAAAGTAGCTTTAGTCGGGCATCCATATAATATCTATGATAGTTTTATAAATATGAACGTTATAAAAAAATTAAATAATTTAAAAGTTGGAGTTACAACCGAAGAAAGACTAAATGAAGAGTATATAAATAGCCAAATATCAATACTATATAAAAAACCTTTTTGGACTTTTGCAAGGAATTCTTATGGCTTTTCAACCTATATGGCAGAAAATATGTTAATAGATGGAATAATATATGTATCCTCATTTGCTTGTGGTATTGATTCTGTAGTTGTTGAACTTATAAAAAATAGAATAAGAGATTTTCCTATGCTTGTATTAAAAATAGATGAACATACTGGAGAGGCAGGTTTTGACACAAGAATTGAAGCATTTGTAGATATGCTTGAAAGGAGGAGCAATATTGAAAATAACTTTTCCGCATCTTGGTAATGTGTGCTTTGCAGCAAAGGCTTTATTTGATGAGCTTGGCATTGAATGTATAGTGCCACCTTTTAATAATAAAGAGGCTTTAAAAATAGGAACACTATATTCACCAGAGGAGATATGCTTACCTTTTAAAATAATGATAGGTAATTATTTGCAAAGCATTGAAAAGGGTGCTGATACAATTTTAATAACAGGAAGTTGTGGACCTTGTAGGTTTGGAGAATATTGTGAACTTCAAATTGAACTTCTTAAAAAGCTTAATAAAAAGGTTGATTTTATTGTTATGGATGTTCCATCAGATATTGGAATTAAAGAGCTAATAAGAAGAATAGGAAAAATATCTGCTGCAAGCAATAGGTCAAAATCACAAAAGGTTAAGGCATTATATAAAGCATTAAAAATTCAAAACTTAATTGATGGAATTGAAGCTGATGCACATTATATTTCAGGCTATGAAAAAAATAAAGGTGAGTGCAAAAGGCTTTTAAATAGGTGTAAATCAGAGGCAATAAATGCTAAAGGCGCAGATGAAATGATAGATATTATAAGTGAATATAGCAAAAAAATAAATTCTATTGAAGTAGATGATAGTAAAAATCCATTGAAGATTGCATTAGTAGGTGAAATATATACAATAATAGAACCTTTTTCAAATCTTTATATTGAAGATAAGCTTATGGACTATGGAGTTTCAACAAAAAGAGTGCTTACTCCAAGCTGGTGGGTTAAAAATACATTTCTATCACCTCTTAAAATAAATTCATTAGATATAAAAAGTGCATCAAAAAATTATATCCCTTTATGTATAGGAGGACATGCTATGGAATGCGTTGGAGAGTCAGTAATTGCAAAAAATGAAGGATTTGATGGAGTAATACAGATATTTCCAATGGGATGTATGCCTGAAATAGTATCAAAGGCTGTACTTCCTTCAATTTCAAAGGATTTAGATATACCTATAATGTCTTTAGTTGTTGATGAAATGACTGGAGAAGCAGGATATGTTACGAGGTTAGAAGCTTTTATTGATTTGCTTGAAAGGAGGAGACAAAGTGTATTATCTTGGAGTTGATGTGGGCTCTGTAAGTACTGATATTGTAATTTTAGATAAAAATTATAATGTAGTGGAAGCTCTTTATTTAAAAACAAAGGGACGTCCAATCGAAACTATACAGGAAGGTTTTAAAGTGTTAAAATCAAAGTATGATAATAAGCAAATATTAGCAGCGGGAACTACAGGAAGTGGAAGAAATATCGCATCTTTTTTAATTGGTGCAGATGCTGTTAAAAATGAAATAACTGCCCATGCAACAGCAGCATTAAGTATAGATAAGGAAGTTAGTACTATAATAGAAATTGGCGGACAGGATTCAAAAATAATAATATTAAGAAATGGTATAGTTTTAGATTTTGCCATGAATACTGTATGTGCAGCAGGTACAGGATCTTTTCTTGATCGTCAGGCAGAAAGGCTTGAAATATCAATCGAAGAATTTGGCGATTATGCTTTAAAATCAACCTCTCCAGTAAGAATTGCAGGAAGATGTGCAGTGTTTGCAGAATCAGATATGATTCATAAACAACAGCTTGGATATAAACAGGAAGACATAATAAGGGGGCTTTGTGAAGCACTGGTGAGGAATTACCTTAATAATGTTGCAAAGGGAAAGGAAATAATGCAAAAGGTATTTTTTCAAGGAGGAGTTGCAGCAAACAAGGGAATGAAAGCTGCTTTTGAAGATGCACTTGGATTTGAGGTTTATGTACCTCCTTACTACAATATGATGGGAGCAATTGGAGCAGCAATAATTGCTTCTGAATCTGTTAAAAAGGCAGAAAAAAGCAAATTTAAAGGGTTTGAGATTTCCGATAGTAAAATAACTTCTTCAAGTTTTGAATGTAATGGATGCCCAAATAGATGTGAAGTTGTAAATCTTAAGGAAAATGGTATTGTAATAGGATGTTTTGGAGATAGGTGTGGTAAACATAGTAATAAAATTGCAGTATAGTTTTTAAAGGTGATAACGTGAAAAACAAAAGGATTTTTGAAATAGATTTATTGAGAACCATAGCAATATCATTAATGGTTTCTTTTCATGTTGTTTATGATTTAAATACCTTTGCTGGGTTTAATATATCATATACCAGTAAAACATGGTATTGGATTGGAAAAACTTCATTACTGCTTTTTATTTTTTTATCAGGTATTAGCAGTACTTTAAGTAAAAATGTTATAAAAAATGGAGTAAAAGTATTTTGTTTTGGATTGATGATATCAGTTATAACTTATATACTTTTTCCTAAGGAATATATAAGGTTTGGAGTACTACATTTTTTAGGGATCTGTATGATTATATATCCGTTGCTTAAAAAAATACAAAAAAAAATACTCTTTATTATGGCTATATTATCATTAATGCTTGGCTTTTATTTTGAAAGCATTACTTTAAATACTTGGGTATTTGTTCCTGTTGGAATACTATATAATGGCTTTAGTACTCTTGATTATGTTCCGTTGTTTCCCTATTTATCTTTATACATAATTGGAATTTTGGCCGGAAAGTCATTTTACAATGAAAAAAAGAGTCTTTTTAAATTGGAATATGATTTTGGCTTTATAAGAAGCATAAGTAAAAATTCTCTTTTGATATATATTGTTCATCAGCCAATTATATATTTTATAATATTAATTCTAAATAAGTTCATTAAATAACAAAATAGTTAACATATTTTTAACAAAAAAAGTATTGCATTTTAATATATAAAATACTATCATATTATCATAATTAAATTTGGTTTTGAAGCAATGGCGCTTCAAGGAATATGTATCAGGCATGTTCTTTGGGGCGCTTTATGTTTATTTTTAATTTTTTTAGGGGAGGATGATGTTTATGAAAGGTGAAAATTGTAATAAGGGAACTATTTCAGAAGTCTTTGGGGTTAATGTTTTTAATGATTCGGTAATGAGGGAAAGGCTTCCAAAGGAGACCTATAAGGCTTTAAGAAGGACGATTGAACTTGGCTTACCACTTGAACCTAATGTAGCTGAGGTTGTTGCAAATGCAATGAAGGACTGGGCTATTGAAAAGGGGGCTACTCACTATACTCATTGGTTCCAGCCATTGAACGGGATTACAGCAGAAAAACATGATTCATTTATTTCTCCAACATCAGATGGAAAAGCAATAACAGAGTTCTCAGGAAAAGAGCTTATTAAAGGAGAATCTGATGCATCATCTTTTCCTTCAGGAGGACTTAGAGCAACTTTTGAGGCAAGAGGATATACGGTATGGGATTGTACTTCACCGGCATTTTTAAGAGAGGATGAAGGAGGAGTAACTTTATATATACCAACTGCTTTTTGCTCCTATACAGGAGAAGCTCTTGATAAGAAAACACCTCTATTGCGTTCTATGAAGCATTGTCTAAGCAGGCTATTAGAGTATTAAGGTTATTTGGTAATACTTCATCAAAAAGGGTTATACCAACTGTAGGTCCGGAGCAGGAATATTTCCTTGTTGATAGTACACTATATAACAAAAGAAAGGATCTTGTATTTACTGGTAGAACATTATTTGGTGCAAAGCCTCCAAAGGGTCAAGAACTTGAGGATCATTATTATGGAAGTATAAAAGAGAGAATAGCTTCTTTTATGAGAGAACTTGATATAGAGCTATGGAAGCTTGGAGTATCAGCAAAGACTAAGCATAATGAAGTAGCTCCAGCTCAGCATGAGATAGCAACAATTTATACTGATGCAAATACCGCAACAGATCATAATCAGATAGTTATGGATACTTTAAAAAAGGTTGCAAACAGACATGGACTTGTATGCCTTTTACATGAAAAGCCATTTGCAGGGGTAAACGGTTCAGGAAAGCATAATAACTGGTCATTAAGTACTGATGATGGTCAGAACCTTCTTGATCCAGGTAAAACACCTCATGAGAATGCACAGTTTTTAATATTCCTATGTGCAGTGATTAAATCAATTGATAAATATTCAGATTTACTACGTGTTTCAGCTGCAAATCCAGGAAATGATCATAGGCTTGGGGCAAATGAAGCACCTCCTGCTATAATATCTATATTCCTTGGGGATCAGCTAACTGGAATCTTAAATCAGCTTGAAAATGGAGAAGAAACAAAGTTTTTAAAGCAAAAAGAAGAACTTAGGATTGGTGTTACAACACTTCCAAAGCTCCATAAGGATATAACAGATAGAAATAGAACTTCACCTTTTGCTTTTACTGGTAACAAATTTGAATTTAGAATGGTTCCATCCTCAGCTTCGATTGCAGATGCTAACACTGTATTGAATACAATAGTAGCTGAAATCTTAAAGGAAATAGCTGATAGGCTTGAGAGGGCAACAGATTTTAATGCTGAAGTTGAAAATATATTAAAAGAAATAGTTAAAAATCATAAGAGGATTATATTTAATGGTGATGGATATTCTAAGGAGTGGGTTGAAGAGGCTGAAAAAAGAGGTCTTCCAAATATCAAATCAACAGTTGAGGCAGCAAAAGCACTTATTACTGACAAAGCAATTGAGCTTTTTGAAAATCACAGTGTTTTAAGCAGAGATGAACTTTATTCACGATATGAAATACTCCTTGAATCCTATATAAAACAAATAAATATTGAAGCTTTAACTATGCTTGATATAGCAAAGAAACAAATACTTCCTGCAGCAATTAAATTTACAGGAGAACTTGCAAAGACTATCAATGAGATAAAGCAAACAGGCATTTTAGCCGAAACTTTTGCACAAGAAGAACTTTTACTTGAGGTTTCAAAGGTTATTACTTCATTTAAGAATAATATAAAAGGACTTGAAGAAATTAATTCAAAGGCTTCAGATATTGAAGATGATATCTATGCAAAAGCTAAATTCTATAGAGATGAAGTATTTGTGGCAATGCAAAGGTTAAGAGCAGATGCAGATAAGCTCGAAACTTTGGTTGATGAAAAATTATGGCCTATACCAACTTATGGAGAATTATTGTTTCATATTTAATTAAGGACGCTAATGCGTCCTTTAATTTTTTGTTAAAAATATTGACTTAATAATAAAGAAGATATATTATTATATTAATAATTTAGCATGGTAAAGTGATAAAAAATTAAAGTGAGGGATGGGATTTGGAAAATTTATTTGGAATAATACCAGAAGGTGTTGAGGATATATTTTACCACGAATATGAAGTAAAGGAGAATGCTATATTAAAGGTAAAAGACATATTTAAAAGTTATGGTTACAGACCTATATCTACTCCGAGTTTTGAGTATTATGATTTGTTTTATGAAATGGACTCAATTACAGATAGGGATGAAATGTTTAAGCTCATAGATGAAAATGGGAAAATACTGGTTCTAAGGCCGGATATGACAATACCTATTGCAAGGATTGCAGCTTTAAATTTTAATAATATTCATGGAAGTTTAAAGCTGTCTTATGTAGAGAATGTATATAGAAGAAGTAATAATGGAGCAGGTTACGGAAAAAAAGAATTTGTTCAAGCAGGAATAGAATATTTTGGGAAAAGTGAAGCAGATTCAGATGCAGAAGTTATTGCAGTTGGAATAAAAAGCCTTATTGACTGCTCATTAACAGATATAACTATTGAAATAGGGCATGTAGGCTTTGTTAAAGGGATACTTGAAAGCTGTGATATATCAAAAAAACATTATGAAGATATAAGAAAATATATTGAGAGTAAAAATTATGATGAACTTGAAAGAGTACTAAATGAGGCAAAACTACCAAAAAAATATAAGGATACTTTACTTAACGTTATTTATCTCTATGGCGATCCTAATGAAGTGCTCTTAAAGGCTGAAAAAATGATATTAAATAGAGGAATGGAACAATCGCTTTATAATATGAAAGATATATATGAAATTTTAAAGCTATACGGTTATAAAAAATATATAACTTTTGATTTAGGGCTTATTAATCATATTAATTATTATACCGGTGCTATATTTAAGGGGTATGTAAACAGCTATGGAAGAGAAGTTATGAGTGGAGGAAGGTATGATACCCTTACACAAAGGTTTGGAAAATTTATTCCTGCAACTGGTTTAGGTTTGAATATAGATGAGATTATGGAGGTGATAGGTATGGGGGAAATTGGAGATATGTTTAAAACAGACTACATTTTAATCTATAGCAACGAAACGAGGGATAAAGCTCTATCAATTGCATCAAAACTTAGAGAAAACAATTTCATTGTTGAAACAGAACTATTGAATGAAATAAGTTTAAATAATAGCAAACAGGCAAGGGAAGTGGTTTATATTTCTAAAGATGGTTTAAAAGTTAAGAATATGGAAAATGGAGCAGTTTACGTATGTAAAGAAGATAGATTTTTAAAGCATGTTCTTTTTAATAATATTATAACACCAATTCATTAGCGGAGGAGAGAAAAGTGGATTATTTAAGTATAGCGCTTGCAAAGGGAAGAATAGCAAATAAAGCAATAAATATTTTAAAAGATTGTGGAATTAATTTTACAGATTATGAAAATTCAAGAAAACTCATATTTGAAGATAAAAGCTCCAAAACAAGAATTATACTTGTAAAAGCAGATGATGTTCCTATTTATGTTGAAAGTGGTGTTGCAGATGTTGGAATTGTTGGTAAAGATACAATTTTAGAATCAGATTCTAATGTATATGAAATAATGGACTTAGGTTTTGGAAGGTGTAACTTTGTTGTAGCAGCTTTAAAGGACTTCTGCTATAGAAAAGGAAAAAAATTAAAAGTTGCTACTAAATATCCAAAGGTTGCAAGGGAATATTTTATTAAAAAGAAAGAACCAGTTGATATTATTAAGCTTAATGGTTCAGTTGAACTTGCACCTATAGTAGGTATTAGTGATGTGATAGTTGATATTGTTGAAACAGGGACAACTCTTAAGGAGAATGGACTTGTAGTTCTTGAAGAAATATGTCCTATAAGTGCAAGACTTATTTCAAATAAAGTGAGTTTTAAAAATAAGTCTGAGGATATTAAAAATTTGGCTGATTGTTTCGGGAGGCAAAGGGATGAGAAGGATATATGTAAATGAAAATAATTTTAAACAGGCGATAAAGAATATAAATGAAAGAAGTGAAAAATTCTACAGGGAAATTGATAATGTTGTTTTAAATATAATCAATGATGTTAAGGAAAAAGGAGATAAAGCATTACTTTATTATACAAATGCCTTTGATAAGGTAAATTTAGATGATTTAAAGGTAAAAGATAAGGAAATTGAAAATGCATTAAGTATTGTTCAAGAGGAGTTTATAGAGATACTAAAAGAGGCAAAAAAGAATATCTATGAATATCATGAAAAAACTCTGCAAAGTTCTTGGATGATGTATAAAAATGAAGGGATAATTTTAGGACAGAAGGTAAGCCCTATTGAAAGAGTTGGAATATATGTTCCAGGGGGAAAGGCAGCCTATCCTTCAACAGTTTTAATGAATGCTATTCCAGCACAGATTGCCGGTGTAGAATCAATAGTTTTAGTGTCACCTCCTGATAAAAATGGCTCAATTAGTCCTTATATACTTGCAGCTGCCTGGGTATGTGGCATAAAGGAAATATATAAAATAGGTGGAGCACAGGCAATAGCAGCTCTTGCTTATGGAACGGAAACTATTAAGCCTGTATATAAAATAACAGGTCCAGGAAATATATATGTTGCAAGGGCAAAAAGCATGGTATATGGGAAAGTTGATATAGATATGGTGGCAGGTCCAAGTGAAATATGTGTTGTTGCAGATGAAAGCTCAGATACAAAATTCATAGCAGCAGATATGCTATCCCAAGCTGAGCATGATGAAAATGCAGCATCTATTTTAATAACAACAAGTGAAAAGGTTGCATATAAAGTTATTGAAAATATAAATACTCAATTAAAATATTTGAGTCGAAAGGATATTATTGAAAAATCATTAGAAAGTAATTGCAGAATATTTATAACAGATAATATTAAAACCTGCATTAATATTTGCAATGAAATTGCACCAGAGCACCTTGAGATTATGGTAGAAAACCCCTTTGAACTGCTTCCTTTAGTTAAAAATGCAGGGGCTATTTTTTTAGGGAAATTTTCTCCAGAGCCCCTTGGAGATTATTTTGCAGGTCCTAATCATACCCTTCCAACTTCAGGTACAGCAAAATTCTCATCACCTTTAAGTGTTGAGAGTTTTATGAAAAAATCAAGTATTATTTACTATGATGAAATGAATTTAAAAAATATAAAAGATAAGATAATAAAGTTTGCAAATAATGAAGGGCTCGATGCTCATGCTAATTCTATAAAAGTGAGGTTTGATTATGGAGAAGCTAATTAAAAAGAGTGTATATGAATTAGAGGCATATAGTGCAGTTAATGAACTTTGTGAAATAAAACTTGATGCTAATGAAAACCCTAACGATTTATTTAGAAATTATCATGAATATTTTTTAAATGAAATTATAAAAAATAATATAAACAGATATCCTGATCCTACTAGCCTTAGATTAAGAAAAGAACTTTCAAAATATACTGGCATTGATGAGGATAATTTAATATGTGGGAATGGTTCTGATGAAATAATTGGGTTGATAATAAATGCTTTTGTAGACAAAGGAGATAATGTGGTAATACATGTTCCAACCTTTTCAATGTACAAAATTACTGCAAGAATATCAGGAGCAAAGGTTATCGAAGTAGAAAGTGATGAGGACTTTAATATAGACATAAACAAAATTATTAAAAAAGCAAATGAAAATAATGCAAAGCTTATATTCCTTTGCAACCCTAATAATCCTACAGGAAATGTAATAAAAAGGGATGATATATTAAAAGTTTTGCATGATACAAATAGTATAGTTGTTGTTGATGAAGCTTATTTTGAATTTTATGGGCAAACAGTTATAGATAAGATTGATGAGGATAGGCTTATAGTTATTAGAACTCTTTCAAAGGCTTTTGCTCTTGCTGGAGCAAGAATAGGATATGCTGCTGCAGCCACGAAAATTATTAATGTTTTAAATAAAATAAGGTCCCCGTATAACCTCAATATATTTTCACAAATTACAGGGGTTATAATGCTTAAGCATGTTGATGATGTTAGAAAAAGTATAGATGAAATAAAATGTGAAAAAGAATATATACTAAATCAGCTTCAAGGTTTAAATGGGATAAAAGTTTATAATGGCTGTGGGAATTTCTTGCTTATCCGTTTTCAAGAATTCAATAAAGCTGTAAAACTACTAAAAGAACATGGTATTTCAGTAAAATCATTTAATTCGGATATCCTAAAAGGATGTATAAGGGTTACAATTGGAAAAAGACATGAGAATGATAAATTTATAAATACTGTAAAGAGAGTGGTTAATAATGAATAGAGAAACAAATATATTAAGAAAAACAAATGAAACAGATATTAATATGTATTTATGTATAGATGGTAAAGGACGAGGGGAGATTGATACTAAAATAGGATTTTTAAATCACATGTTAGATCTTTTTTCAAAACATAGCTTTTTTGATTTAAAAATCAAAGCTGTTGGCGATATAGAAGTTGATAATCACCATACAGTTGAAGATTTAGGTATTGTTCTTGGACAGGCTTTTTTAAACTGCATAGGAGATAAAAAGGGAATTTCAAGGTATTCTACAGTATTTACACCAATGGATGAGGCTCTTTCTATGGTTTCAATTGATATAAGTGGAAGAGGGTATCTAATATTTGACGTTCCATTCAATAAGGAGTTTATTGGTAATTTCGAAACTGAGCTTATAAAAGAATTTTTTTATGCATTTGCAATAAATTCTAAAACTACCCTTCATATTAAATTAATGTATGGAGAAAACAGTCATCATATTGCTGAATCTATATTTAAAGGGTTTGGAAGAGTACTATATAATGCTTCAAGAGTTGATGAAAAAATTGAGGGCGTTTTATCGACAAAAGGAAGTCTATAGAATATAGGAGGTTGGGTATGATTGCAATAATTGATTATGGAGCAGGGAATTTAAAAAATGTTTATAGAGCAGTTATTAATATGGGCTTTGATGCAAAGGTAACGTCAAAGGCTGAAGATATAAATAATAGTAAAGCTATGATACTTCCAGGGGTTGGAGCCTTTGGAGATGCTATTTATAACCTTGAAAAGGCAGATTTAATTGATTGTATAAAAGAAAACATTTCTAAGGGCAAATATATTCTTGGAATATGCTTGGGATTTCAGCTTTTTTATGATGTAAGCTATGAAGGAGGATGTTATAAAGGATTAGGTCTTTTGAAAGGAGAAGTAGTAAGATTTAGCGGAAAGTTAAAAGTGCCTCATATAGGATGGAATAGCCTTGTTTTTAATAAAGAAGATGAAATTGTAAAAGGAATTAGAAATAACGATTATGCTTATTTTGTGCACTCTTATTATGTTAAGCCTGATAACTTTGAAGATGTAATTTTATATTGTGATTATGAAGTTAAGGTTCCTGCTATTGTAAGGAACAACAATATAATAGGTATGCAGTTTCATCCCGAAAAAAGTGGGAAAGTTGGGGGAAAACTTTTAAAAAATTTTGGGGAGTTGATAAAGTGATAATATTTCCAGCAATTGATATTAAAAATGGCAGATGTGTTAGGCTAACACAGGGTAATCAAAAGTATGAAGAAGTTTTTTATGATAATCCTGTTGATGCTGCAATGTTATGGGAAAAATTAGGGGCAGAATATTTACATGTTGTTGATTTAGATGGTGCATTTTGTGGGCAGCCTCAAAATAAGCATATAGTCAAAAATATAATAGAATCAGTAGATATTCCTTTACAGCTTGGAGGAGGAATTAGAACCATTAAAGATATTGAAGAGGTAATCTCATTAGGAGTAAAAAGGGTGATTTTAGGAACTGCAGCAATATCCAATAAGGAATTAATAATAAATGCATTAAAAGAATACGGGGATAATATTGCAGTATCTATTGATGCAAAAGATGGCTATGCTGCAATAAATGGATGGATGGAAGTGAGCAATAAAAACGCCTTTGATTTGGCAATAGAGCTTGAAAGATTAGGATTAAGATACCTTATATATACGGATATACTAAAGGATGGGATGTTGTCAGGTCCTAATTTTGAACATATAAGATTGCTAAAAAATAAAACAAATTTAAATATAATTGTTTCTGGTGGAATAAGTTCTGCAGATGACTTGTTAGAGTTGAAAAAACTTGGTGTTTATGGGGCAATTGTTGGAAAGGCTCTTTATACAGGGCAAATAAAAGATTTTGGAGGGATTGTGCTTGCTTGCAAAGAGGATTATTCCCTGTCTTGATGTAAAAGATGGAAGAGTTGTCAAGGGGAAAAGGTTTAAAGATATATGTGATGTTGATGATCCTGTTAAGTTGTCAGAGTATTATAATGAAGAAGGAGCGGATGAACTTGTATTTTATGATATAACCGCATCCTTTGAGAAGAGAAATATATTTTTAAATGTTGTCGAAAAGGTTGCAGAGAAAATCAACATACCTTTTACTGTAGGAGGAGGTATTAATAGTATAGAAGATTTTAGAGCAGCTTTGTTAGCAGGAGCAGATAAGGTGTCAGTTAATACGTCAGCTGTTCGAGATCCAGATATTATTAAAAAAGCAGCATTAAAATTTGGAAGCCAGTGTGTGGTATTATCTATGGATGTTAAAAAAACTGAAAATGGATACTATAAAGTATTTATAAATGGAGGAAGAGTTGAAACAAATCTTGAGGCTATATCTTGGGCTAAAACTGGGGAGAACCTTGGAGCAGGAGAGATAGTATTAAACAGTATTGACTGTGATGGAGTAAAAAATGGATATGACATTGAACTTACAAGGGCAATTGCAGAGGCCGTAAATATTCCTGTTATAGCTTCAGGAGGTGCAGGAAATATGGAGCATTTTAGTGAAGTTTTAAAATATGGTAAAGCTGATGCAGCTTTAGCAGCATCTATATTTCACTATGGGGACATTAAAATAAAAGATCTTAAGGATTATTTAGCTAAGGATGGAATTTGTGTAAGGAGGGAATATTATGACGCTGCAGATAAAGTTTGATGATAATGGGCTCATACCAGCAATAATTCAAGATGAAAAAAGTAAAAAAGTACTTATGTTAGCATATATGAATGAGGAGTCAATAGAAAAAACGATTACTACTGGAACAACATGGTTTTATAGTAGAAGTAGGAAAAAACTTTGGAATAAAGGAGAAACCTCAGGAAATTATCAGAAAGTAAAGAGGATAAGTTTTGACTGTGATTGTGATACAGTTCTCATTGAGGTTGAACCTCTTGGAAATGCATGTCATACAGGAAGTAGCAGCTGTTTTTTTAATGAATTTTATGTAGATGAAGATAAGAGCAGTGATGATAAAGAAATAATAATAAATCTTTATGAAAGAATTATGAACCGTAAGCAAAATCCTAAAGAAGGTTCATATACTAACTATCTTTTTAATAAAGGAATAGATAAGATATTAAAAAAAGTTGGAGAGGAGTCAAGTGAAGTTATTATAGCTTCTAAAAACGATAGTAGAGAAGAAATGATTTATGAAATATCTGATCTTTTGTATCATGTACTTGTGCTTATGGTAGATAAAGGAATATCAATTGAGGATATTAAGAAGGAAATTAAAAGAAGATATGAAAAGTAGAGAACTTAAAATATATGTAATAAGAATAATAAAAGCAGGATTAAAGTTTAATCTTGCTTTTATTTTTGATATAATATTTTTAATAAATTATGATATGAGAGGTTTAAAATGGTAAAGATTATAAACAGCAATTGTAAAAAATGTCCTTATTTAAAAGCAGGAAGTTGTAGTGGAGAAGATAAACAATGTATTTGCAGGTTCTGCCCAAGAAATATTGCTACATGTATCACTGTAAAATGGTGCAGGGAAACAGAATCACCATTAATAATAGAATATAGATCAGAGGGATAGAATGAAAGGTGCTATAGTTTATTTTTCAGGTACAGGTAATACAGAATTTGTGGCTAAAAATTTTAAAGATGAGTTCCAAAAAAGAAACATTGAATGTGTACTAATAGATATTAGCAAAAAAAAGAAAATAAATGATGATTATAATTTTTATGTTTTTGGATGTCCTATACATTCAGATCTTTTTCCAGATTACTTTATTGATTTTATTAATAATAACATTAAGTACGGAAACAGAAGAAAATGTATTATATTTTCTACCCAGGCAAGTAATTCAGCTGCCGGGGCAGATTATCTTGGAGAAATATTAAATAAAAAAGATTTTGAAATAATGGCTAAAATAATGGTTAAAATGCCTCAAAATTTTTTTATAGCAGGATTTAAAAAAACTCCTCAAGATGAATGTGAAAAACTTAAAAAAGATGCACAGGCTTATGTGAAATCTATTGTTGAAAGTTTCTTAGAAGGTAAAAAGGTTTTAAATAATGTTTCAAATTTAAGATTAGTTTTTGGTAAGGCAATATATAAAATGTTTAAAAAATATGCATTAAATTGGGCTAAGAATAAGCTTAAAGTTGATATGTCTGTATGTGTAAAATGTCAAAAATGCATTCAAAACTGTCCTACTAAAAATATAACATTTGATGAAACAATAAAATTTAAATCCCAATGTATATGTTGCCAAAGGTGTATTCATGGTTGTCCTGTGAATGCCTTTTATTTTAAAGGGAAAAGGGTTTCTCAATATAAAATTTAAGGGGGGTTTATATGAAAAAAACTTTAATAATATGTGAAAGTAAATATGGTACTACAAAAAAAGCAGCAGATACTTTAGCCTTAATATTAGGACCATCGAAGGTCATATCCTGTAATGAATTTAATGAAGAATACAAAAATTATGATTTTTTTGTTTTAGGATCTCCAATATACATGGAGAGTTTTGATGAGAAAATTATTCGTTTTGCCATAGAAGAAAGAGATTTTTTAAGAACAAAGAAAATTGCTCTGTTTTGTACGTGCCTTGCTAAATCAAAGGAAAAGGAATATTTTAAACCGATAATATCAATCCTTGAAAAAGAATGTATAGTAACAGCTAAAGCACTTGGTGGTGCTTTAAAGCTTAAAGAACTGGAAAAAGAAGATATGGATCTTCTAATTAGTTTTTCTGAAAAAGCAAAGATTGTTTTAAAGGATGCTGATTTTTATGATGTTAAGGAGGTTGTGGATTTAGGCCTTGAAATTAAAGGCTTTAGGGATAAAATAATTCCGTCTGCTCCTTATTTAAAGGTTAAGTTTTTATTAGAGGAATTTTTAAAATGCCACAATACCTGTACTCTTTCAACATCATTTAATGGTAGGGTTAGAGGAACGCCTATAGAATATACTTATGAAGATGGATATATATATTTATTTAGTGAGGGTGGAGAAAAATTTGCCAATATATTATTAAATGAAAATGTTTCAATTTCTATATACGATAATTATGATAATATGACTAAGCTTGCAGGGGTACAGATTTTTGGTAAAGCCTATATAGTACCATATAGAGGTAAGGAATACTGTGATATAGCACAAATAAAAGGACTTAATGTTGAGCAGCTTCTAAAACTGCCAATTAAAATGAATATTATAAAGATTAAGTTAATAAGAGCAGAGATTTTATTTTCAAAATTCAAAACCATGGGGTATGATATAAGACAAATATTCAATTTTGAATAATAAAAGGATGGGAAGATCCATCCTTATTTTTTATTAGCAATAAGATCAGATAGAAGATATATGCCGGATAGCCCAACAAGTGTATATATAATTCTTGAAATTAAGCTGCTTGCCCCTCCAAAGAGGGTAGCTACAAGGTCAAATTGAAAAAGCCCTACGAGCCCCCAATTTATAGCTCCAATTAGTACAAGTATCAATGCTACTTTGTATAGTTTTTTCACTTACAACCCTCCGATTATTATTCTATATAATAATATTTCCATTGTTTAATATTTATGCTATTTAATATTTATAATTTTTTGTATAATAATAATTAGATTGATAATAAATAATAATGTTGAGGGGTAGTTATGAGGAAAGTAACAAATATTATTTTCTTTTTTCTTCTTACGATTACGATATTTTATTTTTATAATAATTTTGATATTAAAAAAGGTCTTACTATAGATGAAATAAATAAAATTGCAGCAAGCAGGATAAATAAAACTGAAGGTGAAAAAATATTAAATAGCCTAAAAAATATAGACCTTAGCAGATTAGATATAGATAAACAAGAAAGCATTTTAAAGTTTATTGGAGATCAAAATCTTTTTGAAGGTAACAGACTTAAGGATTTTATAAATTCTTCTAAAAAGCTTGAGGGTATTTCAAAGGAATTATATTATAAAGTTTTATATGGCATCTATACCAAAAACCCTTCAGAGTTTTTAAAAAAAGTATTATATTTAAATACTGATGATATGGGAAAAATATTAAAAGCCTTTAGTGATAAATATATTGAAAAACCAAAACTTATATCGGATTTACAAGATATATTAAAAAATGGAAAGCTTAATAAAGAACAAAAGGATAAAATTAATAAGATAATCCATGAAATTAAAAACTCATATTGACACTCTACAGGGTTTGTGATATTATATTAAAAATGCCTTTAAGCTGGTACTGCGATACCGGGAAGGATGTGATGAGAGCAATTCTAAAATTGTGTATTTTTATGCCTTCCCATGAGGAAGGCTTTTATTTTAAAAACTTTTAATTTGTCCAGTGAGGCAAAAAAGGAGGAATAATATGTTAAAAGGAAGACATTTAATTGACCCTATGGATTTTTCAGTTGAGGAAATTGACAGTATACTTGATCTTGCAGATAAAATTGTTGAAAATCCAGAAAAATATGCTCATGCATGCGATGGAAAGTTAATGGCAACACTTTTTTATGAGCCAAGTACAAGAACAAGATTTAGCTTTGAAGCTGCGATGTTAAGGCTTGGAGGTAAAGTAATAGGATTCTCAGAGCCTAATTCAAGTTCTGTTGCTAAAGGGGAAAGTGTTGCAGATACTATAAGAACCATATCCTGCTATGCAGATATTGCAGTTATGAGGCATCCTAAGGAAGGTGCTCCAAAGGTTGCATCCTTATATTCTGAAATTCCACTTATCAATGCTGGAGATGGAGGTCATCAGCATCCAACTCAAACCTTAACAGATCTTTTAACTATAAGATCAGTTAAAAAAACATTATCAAATCTTACAATTGGCCTGTGTGGCGATTTAAAATTCGGAAGAACAGTTCATTCATTAATAAAATCCATGTCGAGATATGAAAATAATAAATTTCTATTGATTTCCCCAAAAGAGCTTAAAGTTCCAGATTATATTAGAAAAGAAGTATTAGAAAAGAAAAACATAGAATTTAAAGAGGTTGAGAGAATAGAAGAGGTTATTGATACGCTTGATATACTTTATGTAACAAGAGTGCAGAGAGAAAGGTTTTTCAATGAAGAGGACTATGTTAGGTTAAAGGACAGTTATATTCTTGATATGAAAAAAATGAAAATGGCAAAAGAAGATATGATAGTTATGCATCCTCTTCCAAGGGTAAACGAAATAGCTTATGAGGTGGACAGTGATAAAAGGGCCTATTACTTTAAACAAGCAAAGTATGGAATGTTTGTTAGAATGGCACTTATTATGAAGCTATTGGGGTAGATGAGATATGTTAACAATAAATAGCATTAAAAAAGGAATAGTAATAGATCATATTAAAGCTGGCTGTGGAATAAAAATATTCAACTATCTTAACCTTGATAAGGCAGACTTTAGAGTTGCACTTATAATGAATGTTGAAAGTCAAAAACTTGGAAAAAAAGACATAATTAAAATAGAAAATGTTATAGACCTTGACTATACTGTTCTTGGGCTTATAGATCCTAATATAACGATAGATATTATAGAAGATGAGAAAATAAAAAATAAAATAAAACTGAAGTTGCCTAGTAAAGTTGTAGATGTCATAAAATGCAAAAATCCACGCTGTATAACCTCCATAGAGAAATATGTTCAAAATGTGTTTTATCTTGTGGATGAAGCAAAGGGAGAATATAGATGTCAGTATTGTGATGAGGTTCATAGGCTTGAGGAGGCAAAGGTATGAAACTCCTTATAAAAAATGTAAGGATAATAGATAGTGAGAAGGATTTTATTGGTGATGTTTATATAAATGAAGGGATTATAAAGGAAATAGGAAAAGGAATTGAAAAGAGTTGTAAAGTGGTAGATGGAAAAGGCCTTATTCTAATGCCTTCATTTATAGATTTACACTGCCATTTCAGAGATCCGGGCCTTACCTATAAAGAGGATTTATTATCAGGAAGTCTTGCTGCAGTCTGCGGAGGATATACAGCAGTTAATCTTATGGCAAATACAAAGCCTGTTTGCTCTGATATGGAAACTGTTGGTTATGTTTTGAATAAAGCAAAGAATATTGGACTTATAGATGTGCATCAATGCGTATCTGTAACTAAAGATATGAATGGTGATGATGTAAGCCACCTTAAAAATATAAGTTACCCAGTAAAGTTTATTTCTGAGGATGGGAAGGGAATTCTAAAGGATGATGTAATGCTAAGGGCAATGAGCATTGCAAGGGAAAAAGGATTTACAGTAATATCACATCCAGAACATGAGGAATATGTAAAGTGGGACAAAAGGTTATCTGAAAACTATATGACTATGAGGGACATTGAAGCTGCTAAAAAGACTGGATGTCATCTTCACATAGCTCATATTAGTACAAAAGAAGCTATGATGATGGTTAAAAATGCAAAAAAAGAAGGTTTTAATATAACCTGTGAGGTTACACCTCATCATATAAGCCTTTGTGATAAAGTTATGTACAGAGTAAATCCACCCTTAAGATTAAAGAAAGATGTAGAATTTTTAATAAATTCTATTAAAGAAGGGTATGTTGATGTTATTGCAACGGATCATGCACCTCATACGCTTGATGATAAATTAAATGGTGCACCTGGAATATCAGGGATTGAAACGGCTTTTTCTGTATGTTATACATCCCTTGTAAAAAATGGTTATATCACACTTAATATGCTTTCAAATCTTATGTCAAAAAGGCCATCTGAAATAATGGGATTAAATAAAGGAAGAATAGATATAGGCTTTGATGGGGATTTAGTTCTTGTAGACATAGACAAAAAGTATAAAGTTAATGCTAATAAATTTAAATCAAAAGGGAAGAATACCCCATTTGATGGAATGGAACTTTATGGTGTGGTTGTTTTAACAGTTAAGGGTGGAAGAGTTGTTTATAGGAGTGATGAATATGATAATTGATAAGCTTTATGAAAATGTTGAAAAGAAAAGCTGCCTGTGTGTTGGGCTTGATGTTTCACCTGAATATATACCTGAATCCATTAAAGCTAAATACAATACATTAGCAGAGGCTATATTTCAATTTAACAAGAGAATAATAGATGCTACCTTTGACATAGTATCATGCTATAAGGTTCAGATAGCCTATTATGAAGCTTTAGGAATAGAAGGATTATTTACGTATATGAAAACCTTAAAATATATAAAGTCCCTCGGAGGAATTGTAATAGGTGACATTAAAAGAGGAGATATATCAAGCACTGCAAAGATGTATGCTAAAGCTCATTTTGAAGGTGATTTTGAATGTGACTTTATAACCTTAAACCCCTATATGGGATTTGATAGCATAGAGCCCTATCTTGAATATGTAAAAAACAAAAATAAAGGATTGTTTATACTTTTAAGGACTTCTAACCCTGGTGCAAAGGACGTTCAGTATATAGAAAGCAAAGATAATAAAAAGGTTTTCTTTCATGTAGGAGATGAAATTCATAAAATATCAAAGGACTATAAGGGGGAGTGTAATTATAGCAGTATAGGTGCAGTTGTAGGTTGTACCTATATGGAAGAAGCACAAAACATTAGAAATAGCTATAAAGATATGTTCTTTTTAATACCAGGCTATGGGGCTCAAGGAGGGAAGGCAAAAGATGTTGCCCTCTATCTTAATAATGGGAATGGGGGAGTCGTTAATTCATCAAGGGCTATACTTTTAGCCTATAAAAATTATGAAAATGGTGAATTAAGATTTGATGAATGTTCAAGGTTTGAAGTTTTAAAGATGAAAGGAGAGATTGAAAGTGCAATTAAGCTGTAAAAATGGACGGGTAATTGAAAATGTTAATCTCTCAAAGGATGTTTTTAGGATAGAAGTTGAAGGTGACTTTAACATAAAACCAGGTCAGTTTTTTATGTTAAGGTGCTATGACGAAGAACCAATTTTATCAAGACCTATAAGTGTACATGATAATGAGGATGGTGTTGTAAGTTTTTTATATCAAAGAAAGGGAAGAGGAACAAGTATCATGACAAAGTTGAAAAAATATGATGATATAAAATTAACTGGTCCCTTAGGAAATGGATTTGATATAGAAAAAATAAAAGGTAAAATTGCAATAGTTACAGGTGGTATTGGAATAGCACCTATGCTTTATACAGTGAAAAAGCTAAGGGAATGTGATATAGATTTATATGCAGGATTTAAAGATGAAATTTACTCTGTAGATGAGTTTGCGCAATATGTTTCTAATATATATATATCAACAGAAAGTGGGCAATATGGATATAAAGGTTATGTAACTGACATTTTCAGCCCCTTTGAATATAATGTGGTACTTTGTTGTGGACCAGAGGTTATGATGGAAAAGATAGTTAAGGTTTGTAAAACTTATGCAACACCAGTTTATGTTTCAATGGAAAGGCATATGGCCTGTGGAATTGGAGCCTGTCTTGGATGTACATGTGAAACAAAACATGGAAATAAAAGGGTATGCAAAGACGGACCGATATTTTATGGTAGGGATGTGTTTATAGGTGCTAAATGTTAATATATGTAACGTTGAATTAAAAAATCCTGTTATTGCAGCATCAGGGACCTTTGGGTTTGGTGAAGAATATTCAGCACTCTTTGATGTTGGAATACTTGGAGGAATATGTACAAAAGGATTGACTTTAAACAAAAAAGAAGGAAATAAAGGAATAAGGCTTCATGAAACAAGGGCAGGGCTTATAAATAGTATAGGCCTTCAAAATCCTGGAATAGAATATTTTATAGAGCATGAACTTCCCAAAATGAAGAATATGAATACTGCTATAATTGCAAACCTTGGTGGAGGAACTGTTGAAGAATATATAGAAGGAGCAAAAAAATTAAGTTGCAGTGAAGTTGATATGATAGAGCTTAACATATCCTGCCCTAATGTAAAAAGTGGTGGGATAGCCTTTGGAATTAAATCTGAAACTGCATATAAGGTTGTATCGAAAGTAAAGGAGTATTGCAAAAAGCCTCTTATAGTAAAACTATCTCCAAATGCTGAAGATATAATTGATATGGCAATAAAATGCTGCGAAGCTGGGGCTGATGCATTATCGCTAGTAAATACTTTCAAGTCCCTTGCAATTGACATATATAAAAAGAAACCTGTTTTTGATAATGTATTTGCTGGCTTATCAGGACCTTGTATAAAGCCAATTGCTCTAAGGATGGTTTATGAGGTTTGTGGGATAGTCGATGTTCCTGTTATAGGGATAGGAGGAATATCATCCTATAAAGATGCAATAGAGTTTATAATGGCTGGTGCAACAGCAATTCAAGTTGGTACAGCGAATTTTATAAATCCAATGATATGTGTAGAAATTATAGAAGGAATTAAAAGTTTTATGGAAGAACAAGGGATTAAAGATATTAAAGAAATAAGAGGAATAGCAAGGAGGTAAAATATGATAGATATTTTAAAATCAGTAGATGCTCTTTTAGAAGGACATTTTTTACTCTCTTCAGGAAGACACAGTAATAAATATATACAGTGTGCAAAGCTTTTACAGTATCCTGATAAGGCAGAAACAGTATTAAAGGTGGTTTGTGAAAAATTAAAGGGAATTGATTTTGATGTTGCAGTAGGACCTGCTATGGGAGGTATAATAGTTGCTTATGAGATAGGAAGACAGATGGGCAAAAGAGCAATATTTACTGAGAGAGAAAATAATGTTATGACCTTAAGAAGGGGATTTGAAATAAAAAAAGGTGAAAGGGTTTTAATTACAGAGGACGTTGTGACTACAGGCAAATCATCCCTTGAAGTTGCAACTCTTTTAGAAGGTTTAGGGGCACAGGTTATAGGAATTGCATGTATAGTTGACAGAGGAGGCGGCAATTTAAAATATCCCGTATATAGCTGCGTGAAACTTAATGTGGAAAGCTACGAAAAAGATGATTGCCCTCTTTGTAGACAAGGAATAGCTTATGTTAAGCCAGGAAGCAGGGAAATTGTGTAAAATATGATGTAGAAGAGAATGTGTAGAATGTTGAAATGTTATCTACAGATATAATAAATGAGAATATACAGAAGAATTATATTCAAGAGGTTTATTTTTATTATGTTAAATTTGATGGATATTAATAAAAATAAGCCTCTTTTTATAATTATTAATATTATGAAACATATTTGATATAAAGATTCACATTTACTTTTTTTTAAATAATCTTAAGCAAAATTTTATTAAAAAATTGCAAGATACATATTGAAATAATTCATTTTTCTAACTATAATATTGATTAAATTAATTTTATGGAGGGGTTTGATTATGGAAAATATTGGGGGATTTCCGTCGAAGCAGGGACTTTACGACCCCGCGTTTGAAAAAGATAGCTGTGGAGTTGGATTTGTTGCAAACATCAGAGGAGAAAAAACGCACAGTATTGTTAAACAAGGACTACAGGTACTTGTAAATCTAACGCACAGAGGTGCAGTTGGATCTGATCCTAAAACTGGAGATGGAGCAGGGATTATGGTTCAGATTCCTGATGAATTCTTTAGGATCGAATGTGATAATTTAAAAATAGAACTTCCACCAGAGGGAGCTTATGCTGTAGGAATGATTTTTCTTCCTAGAGAACCTGCATTAAGACTACAATGTGAAGGGATTTTAGAAAGAATAATTGAAGAAGAAGGCCAAAAAGTATTAGGATGGAGGGATGTGCCTACAGATAATAAAGTTATAGGAGAGACTGCACTTGGGACTGAGCCTACAATAAGACAAATATTTGTTGGCAAAAATTGTGGCAGTGAGATGGAATTTGAAAGGAAACTATATTTAATTAGAAAAAGAGCAGAAAATGAGGTTAAGAAACTAGTTAAAAGAGGTTCAGGATATTTTTATATCTGCAGCCTTTCAAGTAGGACTATAGTTTATAAAGGTCTATTATTGGCAAATCAAATTAAGGGATATTATATTGATCTTAATGATATAAACTTTAAGAGTGGAATTGCAGTTGTACATCAAAGATACAGCACAAATACTTTCCCAACTTGGGATTTGGCACAACCATTTAGATTCCTTGCACATAACGGTGAAATCAATACAATTAGAGGAAATAGGAACTGGATGCATGCAAGGGAAGGAGTTTTAAAGTCAGATACATTTGGTGATGATTTGAGTAAATTATTTCCGATAATAACTCCTAATGGAAGTGATTCGGCGTCACTTGATAATATTTTAGAACTTTTATATATGGACGGCAGAACTCTTCCACATGCAATGATGATGTTAATACCAGAGGCTTGGGAAGGCAATAAAGAAATGGATAGTTATAAGCGTGCTTTTTATGAATATCATGCATCACTTGTAGAGCCATGGGATGGTCCTGCAACAGTTGTATTTTGCAATGGTAAACAGGTTGGAGTTACACTTGATAGAAATGGACTTAGACCAGCACGATTTGTTATTACTAAAAGTGGACTTATAGTAATGGCATCCGAAATTGGTGTACTTGATTTTGAACCAGAAGAAATAGAACATAAAGGAAAGCTAAAGCCTGGGAAAATGTTGCTTGTGGATACAGAGCGAGGCAAAGTTTTGAGGGATGAAGAGATTAAAAAAGAAGTGTGCTCTGAAAAGCCTTATGCTGAGATGATTGCTAAAAATAAACTTATACTTGATAATTATTCGCCTATTATTGAAAATACAGAGATTGATCCAGAAATTTTAAAAGAAAAGCAAATAGCCTTTGGATATACTTTAGAAGATCTTAATGTAATAATTGGCACAATGGCAAAAGACGGGAAAGAACCTGTAGGTTCTATGGGAAATGATACTCCTCTTGCAGTATTATCAAATAAGAATCAGCTTTTATTCTCGTATTTTAAACAACTGTTTGCACAAGTTACTAATCCTCCAATTGATCCAATTCGTGAGGGACTTGTAATGTCACTTATGAATTTTCTTGGAGCTCAGGAAAATATTCTTAACAAGGATTTTTCAGATAATCCTTTTATTGAACTTGAAAGACCTGTTTTAACTGATTTAGAAATGGCAAAGATTAAAAATTTCAAAAATAAAGATTTTAAAGCAATAACGATACCAATTACCTTTAAATATGATTCAGGGGTAGAAGGATTTAAACATGCACTTGAAAAAATATGTGAGAGGGCATCAAGAAGAATTGAAGAAGGTTATAACATTTTAATTCTTAGCGATAAAAAAATAGATGCTTATGAAGTTGCAATACCAAGTTTATTAGCTGTTTCAGCAGTGCATCATCATCTAATAAGAGAGAAGACAAGAACTAAGATCTCCTTAATAGTTGAAACAGGTGAAGCAAGAGAAACAATGCATTTTGCCCTTCTTTTAGGATATGGGGCAACAGCTGTTAATCCTTATTTAGCATTTCAAACTATAGAAAATCTTGTTAGAGAAGGTGAACTTGAGGATATAACAGTAGAAAAGGCAAAAGATAATTACGTTAAGGCGGTATGCAATGGCTTGCTAAAGATATTATCAAAGATGGGAATTTGTACAATGGCAAGTTATCATGGTGCACAGATATTTGAAGCAATAGGTTTATCCGAGGATTTTATAAATAAATATTTTGAAGGAACACCATCAAGAATTGGCGGTATAGGAATTGATACAATTGCTGCTGAAACTCTTGAACGTCATAACAGAGCATTTAATAATGTTAGAAACCCTGTAACTGAATTAGATGTTGGTGGCCAGTATTCATGGAGAAAGGAAGGAGAAGCACATCTTTTCAATCCTGAAACAATATCAAAGCTTCAGCATGCAGTAAGGACAGGAGATTATAATATATATAAACAATATGCAAAAATGATAAATGAACAAAATAAAACACTTTATACTTTAAGAGGGATGTTTAAATTAAAATATCAAAATCCTATTCCCATTGATGAGGTTGAACCAGTTAGTGAAATTTTAAAAAGATTTTGTACAGGAGCAATGTCTTTTGGTTCTTTAAGTAAGGAAGCCCATGAAACCATTGCTATTGCAATGAATAGAATAGGAAGCAAGAGCAATTCTGGTGAAGGAGGAGAGGATCCGGAAAGATATAAGAAAAATCCTAATGGTGATGATAGAAGAAGTGCTATAAAACAAGTAGCATCGGGACGTTTTGGAGTTAATACAGAATACCTTGTAAACGCTGCAGAGCTACAAATAAAGATGGCTCAAGGTGCAAAACCAGGAGAAGGTGGGCAACTTGCTGGTTGGAAGGTAAATGCAGATGTTGCCAAGGTAAGACATTCCGTACCAGGTATTGATTTGATCTCTCCACCACCTCATCATGATATTTATTCTATTGAAGATTTATCCCAGTTAATCTATGATATAAAGTCCGTTAATCCATTGGCAAGGATAAGTGTAAAGCTTGTTTCAGAGGTTGGTGTAGGTACAGTTGCAGCCGGTGTTGCAAAGGCTCATGCAGACGTTATTTTGATTAGCGGATATGATGGAGGTACTGGTGCATCACCGATTTCATCAATTAAACATACAGGTATTCCATGGGAACTTGGACTTTCTGAAGCTCATCAGGTTCTTGTATTAAATAATTTAAGAAGTAGAGTAAGGCTTCAGGTTGATGGGCAGCTTAAAACAGGAAGGGATGTAGTAATTGCTGCGCTTCTTGGAGCAGAAGAGTTCGGATTTGCATCATCTGTTCTTGTATCATTAGGCTGTACAATGCTAAGAAATTGTCATAATAATGCATGCGAAATGGGAATTGCAACTCAAGATCCTGAACTTAGAAAGAACTTTAAAGGAAAAGTAGAGCATATTATAAACTTCTTTACTTTTATTGCTTGGGAAGTTAGAGAATTAATGGCACAGCTTGGATTTAGGACAATGAACGAAATGATAGGAAGGGTAGATAGAATAGAAATAAACGATAAAATTGATCATTGGAAGGCAAAAATGCTTGATCTATCACCAATACTATATAAACCAGATATGCCAAAGAGAATAAAAAGCTATTGTGTTATTGCACAAGATCATGGGTTAGAAAAATCTTTGGATTATAAGCTTATACAAATAGCAAGAAAAGCCCTTGATGAAGGTATTAAGGTAAAAGGAAGCTTTGAAATTAGAAATGTACACAGGGCTGTTGGTGCAATGCTAAGTGGTGAAATTGCAAGAAAATATGGTGATGAAGGATTACCAGAGGATACAATTGTGTTTAATTTTAAAGGTTCTGCAGGTCAAAGTTTTGGAGCATTTGGTGCAAAAGGTCTTACTTTAATTCTTGAAGGTGATGCAAATGATTATGTTGGAAAAGGATTATCAGGTGGAAAGGTAATATTAAAGGCTCCTTGTGGTGCTACCTTTAAACAGGATGAGAACTTTATTGCAGGTAATACAATATTATATGGTGCAACAAGTGGTAAACTTTTTATAAATGGACTTGTTGGAGAACGTTTTGCTGTAAGAAACAGTGGTGCTGAAGCAGTAGTTGAAGGTGCTGGAGATCATTGCTGTGAGTATATGACAGGTGGAGTAGTTGCTGTTTTGGGAAGAGTAGGAAGAAACTTTGCTGCAGGTATGAGTGGCGGTATTGCTTATGTATTAGATGAGGATGATACCTTAATGAAAAAATGCAATATGGAAATGGTAGAAATTGAAGATGTAACAGATAAAAGAGATATAGAAAAGCTTTATAACCTTATTAAGGAACACATAGAATGCACTAATAGTAAAAAGGCAATTAAAATAATAAACGAATGGGATAAATATGTTGTTAAATTCAAAAGAGTAATACCAACAGTATATAAATCAATTCTTGAAAAGATGTACAAAGTTGAAGAATCTATGGAAGTAGGTGCATAGTATGGGAAAGTTGATGGGGTTTAAGGAATATAAAAGAGAAACACCAAAAAAACGAAGAGTAGAAGAAAGAATTAAAGATTACAAAGAAATATATGAAAAACTTCCAGAACAAACATTAAAAAGACAGGCAGCAAGATGTATGAATTGTGGTACCCCTTTCTGCAATTGGGCTTGCCCTTTAGGAAATATAGCTCCAGATTTTAATCAAATGGTTTATAAAGGGCAGTGGGAGAAGGCATATAAAAGATTGTCATTAACCAGCCCTTTCCCAGAAATAACTGGAAGAGTATGCCCAGCATTATGTGAAGGCTCATGCACCCTTGGAGTAAATAGGGAACCAGTAACCGTTAGGGAGATAGAACTTTCAATAATTGAAAGGGCTTTTAACGAAGGATGGGTAAAACCTGTACCTCCAAGGGTTAGAACAAACAAGAATGTAGCAATAGTAGGTTCAGGACCGGCAGGATTATCTGCTGCAAAATATCTAAATTCTATGGGACACTTTGTCACAGTATTTGAAAAAGCAGATCAGGTTGGAGGATTATTAAGATACGGGATACCAGATTTTAAGCTTGAAAAAAATGTTTTAGACAGAAGAATTAAGTTGATGGAAGAGGAAGGAATAATATTTAAGACAAATGTTGAAATCGGCTCAAACTATGGAATTAATAGGCTTATGGCTGAATTTGATGCTATACTTCTTGCAGGAGGCTCATCAGTTCCAAGAGATTTGAATGTAGAAGGAAGAGAACTTGAAGGTGTCTACTTTGCAGTTGATTATCTGACACAGCAAAATAAAAGAGTTGCAGGAAAGCCTATAGATGGTAAAGAAATAGATGCAAAGGATAAAATAGTTATAGTAATTGGAGGAGGAGATACAGGTTCTGACTGCATAGGTACAGCTATAAGGCAAGGTGCAAAGAAAGTTTATCAATATGAAATCCTTCCTAAACCTCCAGTTGAAAGAGATGAAACAATGCCATGGCCTGAATTCCCCAGAACTCTTAAAGTAACAACATCTCATGAAGAAGGATGTATAAGGGAATGGTGCATATCTACTAAGAGGATACTTGGAAATAACGGAGTAGTTACAGGAGTTGAAACTGTAAAAGTAGAATGGATAAAAAATTCAAATGGGCAAATGATAATGAAAGAAATACCAGATTCTAAAGCAGTTCATAAAGCTGATCTTGTTATTATATGTATGGGCTTTTTACATCCAAATCATGATGGGATAATAAAGGATCTGGGACTTGAGCTTGATTCAAGAGGTAATGTATATACAGACGACAAATATATGACTTCAAAGAAAGGAATATTTGCAGCAGGTGATATGAGAACAGGACAATCATTGGTTGTGAAATGTATTTTTGATGGAAAGACAGCAGCAAAACATATAGATAGATATCTTTGTGAAGAATGATTTTATAAGGACGATTACATGCCATAAAATGGCATGTAATCGTCCTTTTACTTTATACCACAGAGGGATTAAAATAAATACTAACTGGTTCTTTAAAATTAAATTTTTTTATGCCACAATATAATTAGAGGTGTAATTATGTTTAAAGATATAAAGCTGAGCGAAGGAAGGCCTTATTATCTTCAGATAAAGGATTATGTAAAAAAGCTAATATTAAATGGAGTCTATGTAAAGGATGATAAACTTCCATCTACAAGGGAATTATCCTCAATACTTAATGTTAGCAGAAATACAGTTGTAGAGGCATATAGATATCTTGAAGACGAAGGATTTATAAAAAATGTTCCTAATAAGGGAGCTTTTGTATCCTATAGTGCAATTAATAATAATGAAAATTATTTTATAAAATGGGATGATAAGATAACAAACTATGCTTTACTTGCAGATGAACTTGATACCTATAAGCATGATATAAGATGGGAAAAGGGAATGATTTCATTTAAAAGCATATCTCCAGATGACAGGTTATTTGATATTGAAGATTTTAAAAAGGCTTTTTTAAATAGGATAGCTATTGAGGAAAGAAAAATACTCAACTATGGCTATGCAAAGGGATATAAGCCTCTTATTGACTATCTTTTGAAGTATATGGAAAATAAAGGGGTTAATATAATAAATAAGGATATAATTATAACTAATGGATTTACCGAAGGATTTGATATAGTACTTTCAGCTTTAGTTAATAGAGGAGACAGGATTATATGTGAAAACCCAACCCACAATACTGCAATCAAGATAATGAAGCTTCATGGGCTTGATATAAAAGGAATAGAAATTTATGAAGATGGAATAAACACAAAGGTTTTGAAAGAAGAATTGACTAAAAAAGGAGCAAAGTTAATATTTTTAATACCATCCTATCATAATCCAACAGGGATTATAATGTCACCGGAAAAAAGAATAGAGGTTTACAATATTGTAAAAGAATTTAATATACCTATAATTGAAGATGGATTCAATGAGGAACTTAGATATTCAGGTTCACACATATCTCCTATTGCAGCCTTTTCAGGCAGTGGTAATGGAGTTATATATATTGGTAGCTTTTCTAAGGTATTATTCCCTGGAATTAGAATAGGATGGATTTTGGCAGATAAGGACCTTATATATTATTTTGAGAGCATTAAAAGAAGCAGAAATATACATACTTCATTTCTTGATCAGGCAATATTATATGAGTACTTAAGTGTAGGGAATTTTGAAAAATATATCAATAAGGTAAGAAAAGTGTATAAAGAAAAATATGAGTGGACAATAAATTGCATTAAAAAATACATTCCATATAAAAGACTTTTGGGTGAAGGAGGATTACATGTATTTATTGAACTTGATGGAATAAAATCAAGAGAGGTTTTAAGTGAAAGTATTAAAAAAGGGGTAATATTTACTCCAGGGGATATATTTTATACCGATGGAAAAGGCGAAAACTCTTTAAGAATTGGATTTTCAAGGGTTGATTATGAAGATATTGAAAAAGGGATAAAAATACTTGGAGATGTTATTAAAAATAAGAGAAAGGGAGATTAAATGTTTGTAGATATTGATGGAATAAATATATTTTATAAGAATGAGGGTAGTGGAAAAAAAATTATACTTCTTCATGGCTGGGGAGGGAATGCTGATAGCTTTCTTCCAGTTTTTAATCATTTAAAATCAAAGTTTGAAGTCTATGCGATAGATTTTCCGGGGTTTGGAAGATCATCGCCTCCTGATAGGCCCTTTGATGTTACAGATTATATGAATATACTTTATAAATTATTTAAAAAACTAAAAATTGAAAAGGCAAGCCTTGTAGGACATTCCTTTGGGGGAAGGGTATCTATACTTTTTTCAGCTGTTCATCCAGAATGCGTAGAAAAAGTTGTACTTGTAGATAGTGCAGGTATTATACCAAAAAGAACTTTAAAATATTATTATAGAGTTTATAAGTTTAAACTTTTGAAAAAAATTTATTTGTTATTTTCAAAAGGTGATAAAGAGGAAAAACTGGAAAGATTTTATAAAAAATATGGCTCAAAGGACTATAGAGAGTCGGGAAACATGAGGCAAACATTTGTTAAGGTTGTTAATCAGAACCTTAGGCCTTATTTAAAGGATATAAAAGCTCCAACCCTTCTTATATGGGGGGAAGAGGATAAGGATACTCCACTATACTTTGGAAAGATTATGGAGAAAGAAATACCAGATGCAGGGCTTGTTGTTTTTAAGGGAGCAGGGCATTTTTCATATCTTGATAAATTAAGCGATTTTAATATTATAATAACAAGATTCTTTGAAGGGAATGAGTAGGATGAATTATTTAATATATATAGTGTCGATTTTGCTATTTATATTGGCTTCATATAAAGAAGTAATAAGACAGCTTCATATAGCACAGCTTGAAGGATACAAACCTAAACAATATATTATATGGCAAAAAAATAATTTTTTACAAATATATATTAAAGGGAACACTTTGTTTTTATTGTCAGCTATTGTTTTATTCATATTGAATCTTATATTTAAAAATCAAAATCTAAATTTTATATTTTTAGCTATATTTGCAGCTGCTTGTATAATTTTTGCCTATAGGGATAAAAACAGAAATGTAAAGGCAAAAAAGCCACTTGTTTATACTAACAGGGCAAAAAGATTATTAACAACAAGTGTTATTATAACAGGTGCATTAGTAGTTGTTTTGTTTAATTTATTTAGATTGAAATCATTTGTTTTAGGTCTTTTGATTCTTAGAATTATTATTCCTTTTATAATGTATATTTCAACAGTTTTTATATATCCTGTTGAGATGCTTATTCAATATAGGTATTTTAAAGAAGCACAGAATAAAATAAGAAATATGAAAAACTTAAAAGTTGTAGGTATTACAGGAAGCTATGGGAAAACAAGTACAAAATACTTTATAAAAACTATACTTTCTGAAAAATATAATACCCTAATGACACCAGAGAGCTACAATACTCCTATGGGAATAACAAAGGTTATAAGGGAACAGCTAAAGGAAGAACATGAAGTTTTTGTATGTGAAATGGGTGCAAGATATGTAGGAGATATTAAAACTTTATGCAGACTTGCAAATCCATCAATAGGAGTTTTGACATCTATTGGTAAGCAGCATCTTGAAACTTTTAAATCAATTGAAAACATTGCAAAGACTAAATATGAGCTTATAGAGTCGCTACCTGAAAATGGAGTTGCAATATTTAACGGTGATAATGAATACTGCCTTAAACTTGCAAAGAAAACAAATAAAAAGACATATCTTTATGGATTTAAAAATATTGATAAAAATTTATATGTTTATGCAAAGGATATTGAAATTACAAGAGAAGGCATAAAGTTTAGGGTTTGTGGTAATAATGGAATTGACTTTACCTGTAAGACACAGCTTCTTGGAAAGCATAATGTTAGCAATATACTTGCAGCAATATGTGTTGCATTTGAGATGGGCCTTGATGAAAAACAGATAATATCTGGCGTATCTAAAATAAAGCCTGTACCTCATAGGCTAGAGCTTGTAAAGTCCAATTCCGGTGTTACAGTTATTGACGATGCATTCAATTCAAATCCAGTTGGAGCCAATGAAGCTCTTGAAACTTTAAAGGAAATTGATGGTAATAAAAAGATTATAGTTACTCCTGGAATGGTTGAACTTGGAGAAATAGAATACGAGGAGAATAAAAAGTTAGGGGGAAAGATTGCAGAGTGTGCTGATTATGCTATATTAGTTGGAGTTAAAAGAAGTAAGCCTATAAAAGAGGGACTTTTAGAAAAGGGATTTCCTGAAGATAGAATATTTGTTGTATCAAACCTTGATGAAGCTACCTCAAAACTTTCAGGTATAGTAGCTATAGGAGATGTTGTTCTGTTTGAGAATGATTTACCAGATAATTATAATGAATAATAAGGAGGATTTTATATGTCAAAGAAGAAAGTAGCTGTTATTTTTGGAGGACGTTCCGTTGAACATGAAGTTTCGGTAATAACTGGAATTCAGGTGATAGAAAACATTGACAAAAATAAATATGATGTTGTACCTGTTTATGTTTCAAAAAGTGGTGATTGGTATACAGGAGAGGAGCTTTTAGATATAAAAAATTATAAAGACATAAATAACCTATTATCAAAATCTAAAAAAGCATTTTTATCACCTGTACCATCTATAAAGGCATTAATAGTTATTCCAGAGAAGAAGGGTTTTTTCAAAAAGGATGTTGAATATATTCCAATAGATGTTATATTCCCAGCTTTTCATGGAGCCCATGGTGAAGATGGAACTATGCAGGGACTTTTTGAACTTGCAGATATCCCTTATGTTGGAAGTGGCGTTACAGGTTCAGCTGTTGGGATGGATAAGATAATAATGAAGGATATTTTTAAAGCAAATGGCCTTCCAATTGTAAATTATATTTGGTTCACAAGAGATGAATATGAAAAAAATAAAGATAGTATAGTTCAAAAAATTGAAAGTCAAATAGGATATCCTTCCTTTGTAAAGCCAGCTAATCTTGGTTCAAGCATAGGGATTGGAAAAGCAAAAAATACAGAAGATCTTTTGAATGCTATCGAAGTAGCTACTAAATATGATAGAAGGATAATAGTTGAAAAGGCTGTTGAAAATTGCATTGAAATAAATTGTTCAGTTATAGGATTTGATAATGATTTTATATCATCAGTATGTGAACAGCCTATATCAATTGAAGAATTTCTAAGCTTTGATGATAAATATATGAGAGGAAGCAGTTCTAAGGGAATGAAGAGTACAGTAAGAAAAATACCTGCACCGATTTCTGAAGAAAAAACTAAGGAGATTAAGGATCTTTCAATTGATGCCTTTAGAATGCTTGATTGCAGTGGTGTTGCGAGGATTGACTTTTTAGTTGAAAAGGATTCTATGAAGGTATATGTCAATGAGATTAATACAATACCTGGATCTATTTCCTTCTATCTTTGGGAACCTTGTGGCATAAAATTTAAAGAACTTATTGATAAACTTATAGAGATTGCAATAAAAAGACATGATGAATACAATAAAAATATCTATACCTTTGATACGGCACTTTTGGCAAAGGCAAGTGCTGGAGCTATAACAGGGGGAAAAGTTAATAAATAATAGAAGCCTTTCAGCCTTTGGTTGAAGGGCTTTTTTAATGATATAATAGGTATTGGAAAGATTAAGGAGGGATTTTATGGAGGGCAGAGAATTTCTTTTTAAACTCAGCAATAGTATGGGTGTTTCAGGATATGAGCACAATCTTAATAGTTTACTTGAAGAATACTTTAAAGGTTATGTTGATGAAATTAGCTATGGCAAACTTGGAGATTTTATTGGAATAAAAAAAGGTAGGGGAAGCCTTAAAATAATGATTGCTGCCCATTTAGATGAGGTCGGGCTTATGGTAACAGAAATTGATGATAGAGGATTTGTGCATTTTAGAGTTATAAATGGAATAGATCCTAAAACTCTTCCTGCACAGGAAGTTATAATTCATGGTAAAAAGGAAGTTTATGGAGTAATAGGTGCAAAACCACCACATATATTAACAAGTGAAGATTTAAAGAAGGCTATAGATGTTGATGATATGTTAATTGATACAGGGCTTGAAAAAGATAAGCTGATTGAAATAGTTTCACCTGGAGATGTAATAACTATAAAAAGAGATGCTACTAATCTTTTAGGGGATTTTATAACAGGAAAAGCATTTGATGATAGGGCTGGAGTATGTGCAATGTTTGAATGCGCAAAGATTTTAAAGGATTGTGAACATTATCCTGATGTATATTTTGTTGCTACTGTCATGGAGGAGGTTGGGCATAAAGGTGCAAGAACAGTAACTAATGTTATTAATCCCGATATTGGTATAGCAATTGATGTAACGAGTGCCGATAAATATGCAAGTGATGATATATTGGTTGAGTGTGGAAAAAACATAAAAATAGCTGTTGGACCTAATATACATCCTGAGCTTGTTGAAAAATTAATTGAAACTGCCCAGGAACAAGACATACCTTATAAAATTGTTGCTGAACCAGGAAGAACAGGTACCGATGCCTGGGACATTCAGGTTTCTGGGGAAGGCGTGGCAACGCTGCTTGTTTCAATTCCAATTAAATATATGCATACATCGGTTGAAGTATTAAATTACACTGATATTGAAAAAGTTGGGAAATTAATAGCATCATTTATATTGTCTTTAAAGGATTGGAGTGATATATATGCTTAAGGAATATGCAACATCCTTTGGAGTTTCTGGCTGTGAAGGTGAAATAAGAAACGTTATAAAAAAGAATGTTGAAGAAATAGGTAAAGTTTCAATTGATAGGATAGGTAATCTTATAGTTCATAAAAAAGGAAAAGGGAAAAGGGTTATGATAGCAGCTCATATGGATGAGGTTGGGTTTATAGTAACTAATATTTTAAGTGATGGTAGAATAAAGTTTGCCCCTGTTGGTGGTATAGATTTAAAGATACTTCCATCTAAAAGAGTAGTTTTTGGCAAAAACAAGATTAAAGGAGTTATAGGTGTAAAGCCAATACATCTACAGCCACAGGAAGAGAGAAATAAGCCTTTTTTATCAAAAGATTTATTTATAGATATAGGAGCAACATCCTTTGATGAAGCCAGTAAATATATAAGAATAGGTGATTATGCAACTTTTGAAAGTGAATATATTGAATTAGAAGAATTCATAAAATCAAAAGCACTGGATGACAGGGTAGGTTGTGCTATTATAACTGAGGCTTTAAAAGACAACTATAACCTTGACCTTTATGGTGTGTTTACTGTTCAGGAGGAAGTTGGATTAAGAGGTGCTGAGGTTGCATCAAGGACTATTATGCCAGAGATTGCAATAATAATTGAAGGGACAACCTGTGCTGATATCGTAAAAGATGAAAGGGATTTTGTAACAACTTTAGGATTAGGGCCTGCAATTTCTCTTATGGATAGAACATCAGCAGGGAATTTAAAACTAATTAAAAGGATAGTTGATGTTGCAAAGAAATATGATATTCCTTTTCAATATAGAAAAGGAAGTGTAGGAGGGAATGATGCAGGAATTATACACAAAGCCGGTGAAGGATGTATAACATCAACTATATCTGTTCCTACAAGATATATTCATTCGCCGGTTAGTATGATAAATAAAAAGGATTACAAAGATACTTTAGAATTATTAAAATTAGTATTGCATAGCTTGGAGGTAGATTTAGATGAAACTAATTAAAGAATTAACAGAAGCCTTTGGACCATCTGGTGATGAGGAAAAGGTTGCAAACATTATTATTAATGAGATTAAGGATTATGCTGATGAAATAAAAAGGGACAGGCTTGGAAATGTGATTGCTCTAAAAAGAGGGAATGGCAAAGGCAAAATGATGCTTACAGCTCATATAGATCAGATAGGTATTCTTGTACTTGATATTGAAAAAAATGGTCTTTTGAGATTTACATCTGTAGGACATTATAATCCAATAGCAATAATAAATCAAATCGTCGTATTTAAAAATGGAGTATGTGGGAGGATAATGGCAGAAAATTTTGAAAAAAATAAGGAAATAAAAATTAAAGATATGTTTATTGACATAGGAGAATTAAACTATGAAGGAGCAAGTAGTAAAGTTAATATAGGTTCCTTTGGAATTTTAAAGACTGATTTTATAGTCAATGATAGAAGAATAATAACAGGAGCTTTAGATAATAGAATTGGATGTTTTGCATTAATTGAAACTTTAAAGAAAATAGAGAATAACGAATGTGATGTATATTTTGTATTTACTGTTCAAGAGGAAACTTATTTAAGTGGTGCTTCAGTTGCAGCCTATTCGATTGAACCTGATATTGCAATAGCAGTTGATACAACTTTTACGGGAGATTCATTGGAAGGAATAAGAACAAGTGTAAAGCTTGGGGAAGGGACAGCAATAACGATAATGGATGATGGACTTATAAGCCATCCTGAAGTTAAAAATTTGCTTTTAGATACAGCTAGAAAATATGGTATAAAATATCAGTTTGATATTGCTAAGGGTGCAACTGATGGAAGTGCAATACATGTTACGAAATATGGTGTTAAAACTGCTTCTTTAAGTATACCACTAAGATATATGCACACTCCCTATGAGGTTGTTGATATGAATGATGTAGAAGAAACTATTGAGCTTCTTTTAAAGATAGCAGTGGAATATAAAAAATAAATTAAAAAGGTAATTAAGGTGAAATAGAGCCTTAATTACCTTTTTAACTAACTTTCATATTTTTTAAGTACTATAACAGAGTAAATAACAATAACTATTCCTAATATTTGAAGTATAGAGATTTTTTCTTTCAAAAATATAAGGGATAAAATGGCGGCAGATGGGAGCTCTAATGTCCCTATAATGGAAGTTATAACTGGCCCAATATATCTTATTGCTGCATAAAGTAAAGTCAAAGGTATGATTTCGCAAAAAAAGGCTAAAAGTGCTGCATTTAAAATTGATTTATATGATAGATTAGGAAGTTTTAATATAAAATTAAAGTTGAAGACTAAAAGTACAAAAAGTGAAAATAAAGTTGTGTAAAATGTAACTATTACAGGATGCAAATCATCAACTATTTTTTTTGCATATATGTTCATAAATGTATAAAAAATTGCTGCAAGTAATCCAAAAATGATGCCAATTATAGATAGATTTTTGAAATTGTTTGAAAATATGTTAAGAACCATCATACAACCTAAGAAAGTTCCAAGTATTGCAAATACCTTTATTTTAGAAATTTTTTCTTTTAAAAATATTGAGGATGATATAGCAACCATAGCAGGATATGTATATAAAAGCATTGTTGCTATAGAAACATCAAGATATTTAAATGATGAATAAAAGAAAACAGTCATTAGTGTATTTGCAAAGGCACCTTGTATTAAAAGCTTTTTAAAAACAGATTTTGATATTTTCATTTCCTTTTTGTATTTTATTTTACATATTAATAAAAGTATAATACCTGCTATTATATATTGAAGCATTAAAAGATCTGTTGGGCTGAAATTGTCACTATATCCGTTTTTAACAAATATACCTGAAGTTCCAAAAAATATTGCAGATATTATTGCATATATATATCCTTTAACTTTCATGCTTATCCCTCCCTGCGATAATATTATACCAGATAAGATAATATTTATAAAAAAGGAAGTAAGCTATATAAATTCTAATAATTATGTTTATAATAAATGGTAGATGCTATTGTACTTTATGCTAAGTTATGCGCAGTTAAACTACTATATTTATTTTGTATATAAAAGTGTGATAAGGGGGGAGAGAATGAGATTTATAGTGTATTACCTTATTTTGATAAATTTATATGCATTTTTTATTATGTATTTTGATAAAATTAAATCAAGAAAAGGTAAGTGGAGAGTGCCTGAAAGCAGGCTCTTTATTATAGCATCTATTTTTGGAAGTATAGGTATTTATTTTGGAATGTATGCATTTAGGCATAAAACAAAGCATAAGAAATTTACAGTTGGAATACCTGCAATAATTATAGCTCAGATATTTATAACATTTAAGATAATAGGAAAAATATAAATATTAAATTGATATTTTAAAATTATTATATTAGAATAAAATGGATAATGATTTTAGGAGGGATAGTTATGGAAAGGATTACTGTTGATTATTCTAAAACATTAGGCTTTTTAAAGGAAGAAGAGATAGAAAATATAAAAAGCCAGATTATCGATGCCCATAATAAACTTCATAATAAGACAGGAGCAGGAAATGACTTTTTAGGATGGGTAACGCTTCCTTATGATTATGATAAAGAAGAATTTCAGAGGATACTTAGTGCAGCTGAAAGGATTAGAAATAATTCCGAGGTTTTTATAGTAATTGGAATAGGTGGTTCATATCTTGGTGCACGTGCAGCAATTGAAATGCTAAATCACAGCTTTTATAATATACTTCCTTCAGATAAGAGAAAAACTCCACAGATTTTTTATGTTGGGAATAATATAAGTCCAGTATATTTAAAGGATCTTTTAGATGCTATTGAAGGTAAGGACGTATCAATTAATGTAATTTCAAAATCAGGAACAACAACTGAACCAGCAATAGCTTTTAGAATATTTAAGGATTACTTAGAAAAGAAATATGGTAAAGAAGAAGCCAGAAAGAGAATTTTTGCAACAACTGATAAAGCAAAGGGAGCATTAAAAAAGCTTGCTGATTCTGAAGGCTATGAAACTTTTGTTATTCCTGATGATGTTGGAGGAAGATATTCTGTACTTACAGCTGTTGGGCTTTTGCCAATTGCAGTTTGTGGTATTGATATTAGTGGGATTATGAGAGGAGCAAAGGATGCTGCTGATGAATATTCAAACACAGATATTTTAAACAATCCTGCATATATTTATGCTGCAATAAGAAATATACTTTATAGAAAGGGAAAAACTACTGAAATACTTGTTAATTATGAGCCTTCTCTTCATTACTTTAGTGAATGGTGGAAACAGCTTTATGGAGAAAGTGAGGGAAAGGATAATAGAGGTATATTCCCTGCGTCAGTTGACTTTTCAACAGACCTACATTCTATGGGGCAATACATACAAGAGGGTATGAGAAACATATTTGAAACTGTTATAAATATAGAAAAACCAAGATATGATGTTGAAATATTTGAAGATAAAGACAACATAGATGGTCTTAACTTTTTAAGTGGTAAGACTATGGATTTTGTAAACAAGAAGGCCTTTGAAGGAACTGTTCTTGCTCATAACGATGGAGGAGTTCCTAATATAATTGTAAACGTTCCAGAAATAAATGAATATTATTTTGGAAAGCTTGTTTATATGTTTGAAAAAGCCTGCGGAATAAGTGGATATGTTCTTGGAGTAAATCCATTTGATCAGCCAGGAGTTGAAGCTTATAAAAAGAACATGTTCGCTCTTTTAGGAAAGCCAGGATATGAAAGTCAAAGAGAAGAATTAGAGAAGAGATTGAAAAAATAGGAGGACTGTTTAAGTTCTTTATAATTAGTTGAGGCAGGTATCTATTTAAAATACCTGCCTTTTCTTTTTTTATCGAGTCGAGGTTATTTTTCTTCTATTACCATAATATCAAAGCTGTCAAAATCTATTTCTTCTATAAAATTTTCTTGTGTAAATGAAGTTTTTTTGTATTTGTTATATTCTTCAAGATTCTTTTGAAGCCAGTAGGGCTTTTGGATATCCAATTTGCTACATATTTCCGTAATGCATTTTTTAAGCTGAAGTTGATAATCTATGTTTTCATTACAACAGAATTCTTCATGAACTATTATCTTATGATTTTTAATAATTTTTCCCCAAAGTCTAATCATTTGAACCATCCTATCCAATTTATATCATGAATAGTATATCAGAAATGATTTAGTTTTAAAATATATTATCGAAAGTTTTTTGAATGATTTAGCTAAATATTTATTGACAAATATAAAATTTTTGGTATCATTACATTAAAAGTCATATATTTGGTACTATGAAGGGAAGGAGTAATCCTATTCCATTTAAAGCGAGCCGGTGTTGGTGTAAGACCGGTAATGGATAACGATGAAGGGCGTCCTGGAGTATCTATTTATAAAGAGGGCTTTTGCCAATGAGGGTGGAACCGCGGAAGTTTACCTTTCGTCCCTTAACAGGGATGAAAGGTTTTATTTTTGCAGAAAATATATAAACTAAAATAGGAGGGTTTAGATATGGCAGTTGAAAAGACAATGGAAAAAATCGTAGCCTTATGTAAAGGAAGAGGATTTGTATTTCCGGGTTCGGAAATATACGGAGGACTTGCAAATACTTGGGACTATGGTCCACTTGGAGTTGAGCTTAAAAATAATGTTAAAAAAGCTTGGTGGAAAAAGTTTATACAGGAATCTCCCTATAATGTTGGTCTTGATTGTGCAATACTTATGAATCCAGAAGTTTGGGTTGCATCAGGCCATGTAGGAGGCTTTAGTGATCCTTTAATGGATTGTAAAGAGTGTAAATCAAGGTTTAGAGCCGATAAACTAATTGAAGATTATTTAAAGTCTAAGGGTGTTGAAAATCCTTTAGTTGACGGTTGGAGTAACGAAAAAATGATGGAGTTTATTAAAGAAAACAATATAGGATGTCCAGAATGCAATTCCCACAATTTTACTGATATTAGACAGTTTAATCTTATGTTTAAAACCTTTCAGGGTGTTACAGAAGATACAAAATCACAAATATATTTAAGACCAGAAACTGCCCAAGGTATATTTGTAAATTTTAAAAATGTACAAAGGACTACAAGAAAGAAACTTCCCTTTGGAATAGGTCAAATAGGAAAATCCTTTAGAAACGAGATAACACCAGGTAACTTTACATTTAGAACAAGAGAATTTGAACAAATGGAGCTTGAATTCTTTTGTAAGCCCGGAGAGGATTTAGATTGGTTTAATTATTGGAAAGAATTTTGTAAAAATTGGCTTTTGAGCCTTGGAATGAAAGAAGAAAGTATAAGGCTTAGAGATCATTCAAAGGAAGAGCTATCCCATTATAGTAATGCAACAACAGACATAGAATATAAATTCCCCTTTGGATGGGGTGAGCTTTGGGGTATAGCTGACAGAACTAACTTTGATTTGACTCAACACATAAATCATTCAGGAGAGGATTTGTCATATTTTGACCCTGATACAAATGAAAAAATTGTACCTTATTGTATAGAACCTTCTGTAGGTGTTGACAGAGTTGCATTAGCATTTTTAATAGATGCTTATGATGAGGAAGAACTTGAAAAAGATGATAAAAGAGTTGTTTTAAGGTTACATCCAGCTATTGCTCCTTTTAAAGCTGCAGTATTACCTCTCACTAAAAAGCTTAGCGAAGGTGCACAAAAGGTTTACTCAATGCTATCAAAGAAGTTCATGGTTGACTACGATGAAACAGGAAGTATAGGTAAAAGATATAGAAGACAGGATGAAATTGGTACACCATTTTGCATAACCTTTGATTATGATTCATTAAATGACAATAGTGTAACTATAAGAGATAGAGATACAATGCAGCAGGTGAGAATTTCTATAGATGAGGTAGAAAAATATATAGAAGATAAAATCCAATTTTAAATTATTGGAGGAGTTTTTATGGAAGCTGATAGTGTTGTTTTAATGGAAAAGGAAAATGGTATTCTAGCAAAGGAACTTGGAAGCTATAGAATTGAAACAGGAATAGAATATATATATAAAGCCTATGTTGAAGAGGAAAATGTAAAGTTGTTTCTAACAACTGATGTTGATGTAAGTGATGATGAGTACAATGAAATTTATGATGAATATAATTTTGAACCATTATTGTCTCTTGGCTGTGAAGTTGAAGAGGTAGAAGGTGAGTATAATCCTGTTTGGCTTGTTAGAATACCCTTTGAAAAAGTACATGATGATATGGAGAAAAAATTAAACGATATAGTATCATATCACGAAAAGGAAATAAAAAGTATATTTAAAAAATTAAGAAGCAATCCTCTTTAGGATTGCTTACTTTTTTTTACAATAGGTATTATTGCTTTAAACAAATTACGGGAAAGTATATTATAAAATTTTATGTTTTTATATTCCTTTGAATTAGTATATTGATTATAAAGGTATTTTTTATCAATATCTAATGATAAAAATTTCAAATAGAGCCACATATTTCTTTTTGTATACACATCTTTACTTTTCCCAAAACCTTTAGTAGAAGCACCAGGGTTAATGATTTCTATACTGTTTTTATTTAAATTTACTTCAACGCAGTTATATATTTCAAAATAATCCCTATATATTACAGCTTTAGATAGAAGGTTTTCAATAATCTGTTTTGGGAAAAAATATTCAGATAAGCAGTTAAATATAAAATTACAGGCATTGTCAAGCATTTCAATAAGCGTACCAGTAGCAATATAATTTTGAGGGCAAGATAAACTAATATTGTTATGAACTTTAATTAAAGAATGAGGCAGATAGTTTTGAGGTAACTTACCAAAAAGGAGCAAACCACCACAGGATGGATGATATTCACCTGTTTCTCTTTCTATAGTAATAATGCCTGTACTTGCAAGTATATCTTTATTTATATCTGGTGGGAGATTAGAGTTAATTAAAAACTTTTTTATTTTTTCTTCATCAAGATCCTTTAATGAGGCCTTTATAACTGGTAAAAGTTCATAACTAATAAGCCCGTTATCCTGCATCATTGAGGCTATTTCTTCTTTATGCATTATATCTGTAGTTGATCCTCTTCTTATATAAAAGCTACCAGTTTCTCTTATTTGATGTGGCTTTTGCTCAGTGCTATATATTGTTATAACGCCTATATTTTTATCTTGAAAATTAATAACTTCAACGGATATGGGCACTGGAGGAACAATTCTTGTACTTACTACCTGCTGTATTTGCTCCTCATCAAATTCATCCTTGCTAATACCTATAATTTTTTTAGTTTTATCTTCTATTCCAAATATTATATATCCTCTTCCACCTCTTGAATTTGCAATTGCACAAACATCTTTAGCAAGTTCTTTTTTACTGCTTTCGGTATCTACAATTAGTTTTACTTTAAAATCAAGTTTTGGACCTTCATCCTTTGATAGAAGTAACAATAGCTTTTGAATATCCATAATAATTCACCTAAATATTTTTTAATATTATTATATAAAATATATAAAACAAATGCACTAATTTATTAATTATTGATTATAATATTCAATCCCAATTTAAATCAGTAGAAAATATCTTGTAAAGCTGATAAAATTATATTCTAAGGGTTCAATTTAAAGTTTTATATAGTATAATATAATATAGATGTAATATACCCACGAAGGGGGCTGTAAGGGATAAATGAGTGACGATATAATGGTATGTGTTACACAACAAAGAACATGTGAAAGACTAATTAATAAAGGCTCAATTCTAAAAGAAAAGTATGAAAGTAAACTTTATGTTATTCATGTTGCAAAGGAAGGTACTGAAATTTTAGGAAACAAAGATGAAGGTAATGCTTTAGAGTATTTATTTGACGTATCAAAGGGGGTAGGAGCGGACCTTACTGTTTTAAAATCTAAGAATGTTGTTGATGCTATTGTAGATTTTGCAATTAACAAAAAAATAGGACATATAGTTTTAGGAGAGTCCCCAAATGATAAAGAGGATGGAATTGTTACAGAAATAAGGAGAAAACTACCTTATTGTAGTTTTTATATTATTCCATCTAATTAATAAGTTTGATGTAAACCCTGAAAGCTTCAGGGTTTTTTATATTTAATAAATTTTAAATAGGAGAATAATTGCCTTATGTTAAATTAATATTAAAATCTTAGAAAGTCGTGAATAAAAAGGTTAAATAAGAGAATAATACAAAATGTAAGAGAAAAAGAGCAGTAATTAGAATTGAAAAAATTTTCTGAATAAACTATTATTATATTAGAAAATAAATTATTGGGGTGATTAAAATGATTCAGTTACTTGCCGGAGAAAAGGGTTCCGGAAAGACAAAAAGGCTAATCAATATAGCAAATGAGATTGCTTTAGAATCAAAAGGGCATGTTGTTTATATTAGTACAAACTTGGAAGGCATATTTGATCTTAACTCTTCAATTCGTCTCATTGATGTTTCAAATTTCCCCATTTCTTCAATTGATTCTTTCGTAGGTTTTATCTATGGTATTATCTCAGAGGACTATGATATAGAATGTATAGTTATTGACAACCTTAGCAATATACTAATGAACTGTAATGAAAATTTGCCAAGGTTTTTTGAGCTTGTTAAAAATATAGGAGAAAATTACGGCATTAGATTTATAGCGGGAATTAGGGGTTCTACTGAGACTCTTCCAAAGCTTGAAGCAGAATATATTGCCGTTTAATATAAAGGGGCTTAGCCCCTTTTTAATTTTATGATATAATTTTTAAGAAATACTTATGGGAGGAGTCTTGACGATGAAAAAACAGGCAATTGAAAAATTAGGTTTTATGCTACAAGGGATGATTACAAGAGCTGATGAGAATAAAAGTTATTTAAAAGCAATTTTTTTTATTTTTAAATCTGGTTTAAAGCAGTATAAAGGTATATATGATATTGAAAAATCTTTGCTTAATTTCAACGGAAAAAATGAATATATGAAATTAACAAATATACCTCAATATGTTTGCATGGAAGCATTTAATTATGATTCAATCGAATTTGTTATTGAGGAAAGGGGAAGGAAATCAATATTATATGCAGATAATAAGGGTGTGAAAATTATAAAAGATGATAAAGAAGAGCTACCTTCTGATAAAGTTTCAACATCACATATACTAAACAGAAATTACTATATAAATGCCTCTGAGGCATCAGAACTTCTAAAAGAAATTGGAATATTAACAAAAGAAGGCAAAATTAAAAATGACATGATAAGGAAATATAATCAGATTGATCATTTTGTTGAGCTTATTGATGAAATTATTGATGATCTTTCTGATGAAGATGTGATTAATGTTATTGACTGTGGGTGTGGGAAATCCTATTTGTCCTTTGTACTTAACTACTACATAAAAGAGAAGAAAAAGAAAAATTGCTATTTTATTGGAATAGATAGAAGTGAAAAGGTTATAGAATCATCAAAGGAAATAGCAAAGAGACTTAATTATAAGAATATGGAATTTATATGTGAAGATATAAATAATTATCTACCTAATAGAAAGATTGATATGGTAATAAGCCTCCATGCCTGTGATACTGCAACAGATATGGCTTTAGGGCTTGCTTTAAGAACAAAGTCAAAAGCCATTGTTTGTGTTCCTTGCTGTCATAAAGAATTATTAGAGCAATATAACTTTAATGAAATTGAACCTATTATAAAGCATGGAATTTTTAAAGCCAGATTTGCAGATATCTTGACGGACGGCATACGTGCCTTACTTCTTGAAAGCCAAGGATATAAAGTATCAGTAGTAGAATATATATCCCCACTTGAAACTCCTAAAAATCTTTTGATAAGGGCAAAGAAAGTTTCAGACAAGAATTTAAAAGCTTTAGAAGAGTATAAAGCTATTAAAAAGAAATTAAGCATTAATCCCTACCTTGAGAGGTATATAAATCTATAAAAAATTATTAATTTAAAATAGAGGGAATAAAAACTTAAATTCCCTCTATTTTTTACAATATTTATTTAATATACATTCAAAATCTTCTATTAACATTTCAGTTGCATTAGATAGCTCTTCGGGAGTGCATGTTCCATAACAGTCATATACCCCTACTACTTTCATACCTGCAAGTTTTGCACCTTGAACAGCTGAAATAGTATCTTCAAAAACAAGGCATTCATTAGGAGAAACCTTTAACCTTTTTGCTGTTTCAAGGAAAACATCAGGGAAGGATTTATCCCTTGGTACTTCACAGGTTGTTACAATGCAATCAAAATAATGGAGTATATCATTGCGAGTTAAAACAGATTTAACAAGCTCAATATAATTGCTTGTAGCCATTCCGACTTTGTAGTTGTTTTCTTTTAAGAAACTTAAAAATTCTTTAACTCCTTTTTTAGCTTCTATAACTGATTCATAATAGTCTTTAACCATATTAAGCCATTCGTTTTTTATTTCATCTATACTTTCTTTAATTGAAAATCTATTTTTGAAATATATGGCAGTTTCAGTAAAGCTAAGCCCTTCTATAGATTTTTGAAGATCATCTGGAAGGGGTATCCCTCTTTTTTTTAAATAATCCATATCGACTTGCTTCCAAACCCACATTGAGTCTATTATAGTTCCATCCATGTCAAATATTACAGCTTTTATATTATTTAGCATAAAAACCTCCGAAGATATAAAAGAGTATATAATTAAGTATAGCAAAGAAAATTTTAAAGTCAAACCAAGAATACATAATACCAGTTGGGGGTATATTGACATTAGCCTGTATTTGTTATATTATTAACTTAGTAGGGAAATAATAAATAATAATATAGATAATAAGGGGTTGATAAAATGTCAAAGAAAATAATAATAGTTGGCGGTGTTGCTGGAGGCGCAAGTGCTGCTGCAAGGCTTAGAAGACTTGACGAAAAGGCGCAGATAATTATGATTGAAAGAGGAGGATATATTTCCTTTGCAAATTGTGGTCTTCCATATTATATCGGAGGAACTATAAAAGAGAGGGAAAAGCTTCTTGTACAAACTGAAGAAGGAATGGAAAAGCGTTTTAATATTGACATCAGGGTAAACAGTGAAGTTATAAAAATAGACAGGGATAAAAAAGAAGTTGAAATATCATCAGAAGGCAAAACTTACAGAGAAAGTTATGATTATTTAATACTTTCACCTGGTGCAAAACCTGTAGTACCTCCTATACCTGGCATTGAAAGAAAAGAAATAATGACTTTAAGGAATATGGAAGATGTAGATAGGATAAAAAGTTACGTTGATAATAATAAGCCAAAGAGTGCAGCAGTAATCGGCAGTGGATATGTTGGAGTAGAAGTGGCTGAAAACTTAAAACATCTTGGAATGGATGTAGTTTTAATCGAAGCTATGGATCAGATACTTGGAGTATTTGACATTGAAATGGCAAGAATACTTGAAAAGCATGTAGTTGAAAATGGAATAAAGCTTATAACTAAGGATGCAGTAGAAAAGTTTGAAGGCGAAGGAAAAGTTGAAATTGTCTTAAAAAGTGGAAGAAGATTCACAACTGATATGGTAATATTATCAGTAGGAGTTAAGCCTGAAAACACCCTTGCAAAGGAAGCGGGGCTTGAATTGGGAGAGAGAGGCGGAATAAAAGTAGATGAACACATGAGGACTTCTGACCCATATATATATGCGGTTGGAGATGCAGTTGAAGTTAAGGATTATGTAACAGGTATAGACACTCTTATACCTCTTGCAGGACCAGCAAATAAACAAGGAAGAATAGCAGCTGATAATATATGTGGAAGAAACAGTATATATAAAGGAACTCAAGGCTCAGCTATTCTTAAAGTTTTTGATTTAACTGCTGCATCTACAGGAAGCAATGAAAAAACTTTAAAAAGGCTTGGCATACCATATTTAAAATCTTATACTATTTCTGCTTCCCATGCAGGATACTACCCTGGGGCTTTTACAATGCAGATTAAGCTTTTATTCTCTCCTGAAACAGGAAAGATATTAGGAGCTCAAATTGTAGGAAAAGAAGGTGTTGATAAGAGAATAGACGTGCTTGCTGAGGCTGTAAGACATAATCTTACCGTTTATGATCTTGAAGAGCTTGAACTATCTTATGCACCACCTTATTCATCAGCTAAGGATCCAGTTAACATGGCAGGATATGTTGCATCAAACATTTTAAAGGGAGATATGAAGGTTATTCACTGGGATGAAATTGATAAAATAAATAAAGATGAATACTTTATATTAGATGTTAGAACACCAGTGGAATTTCAAGCTGGACATATAGAAGGGGCTGTAAATATTCCAGTTGATGAATTAAGAGGAAGACTTAATGAAATACCAAAGAATAAAAAAATACTTGAATATTGTAAGATTGGCTTAAGAGGATATATTGCATATAGGATACTTTCACAAAATGGATTTAATGTATTTAATTTAAGCGGAGGATATGATATATATTCTGCTGCAACTTTAAAATTAGAAAATAAGATTGAACTTAATGAGCAGATGACTCAAATTGAAAAAAAAATGATAAAATAGAGAAAGATAAAAAGACTATTAAAATAGATGCCTGCGGATTACAGTGTCCAGGACCAATTATGAAGGTTTCTAAGGAAATACAAAATATTAATCCTGGAGATATACTTGAAGTTCATGTAACTGATGCAGGTTTTACAAGTGATATAAAATCCTGGTGTGAAAGAACTGGAAACACGTTAATTGGAGTTGAGAAAAGCTGTTGTGATTATACTGCATATATAATGAAGGGGCAGGATAGTGTAAAAGAAAACAGAGAAAATACTAATAAAGCAGCAGAAATTTTAGAAGGCAAAACTATCGTTGTATTTAGTGGTGATTTAGATAAGGCAATAGCTTCGTTTATAATAGCAAATGGTGCAGCGGCAATGGGAAGGCCAGTTACTATGTTTTTTACCTTCTGGGGACTTAATATATTAAGAAAGGATGTAGCTCCAAGAGTAAATAAAACATTTATTGAAAAAATGTTTGGGGCTATGATGCCAAGAGGAAGCAAAAGGCTTAAATTATCAAGTATGAATATGGCTGGAATAGGGCCTAAAATGATAAGAGGCATAATGAAAAAGAAAAATATATTATCCCTTGAAGAGTTAATTGACCAAGCAAAAGAAAATGGAATAAAACTAGTTGCTTGTTCAATGTCTATGGATGTTATGGGAATTAAAAAAGAAGAGCTAATTGATGGTGTAGAAGTTGGAGGAGTTGCTTCATATCTTGGAGAAGCTGAAAAATCAAATGTAAATCTGTTTATTTAAAAATAGCGGCTTTAAAGCCGCTATTTTTAAATGCTTTTTATTAAATCTTTTTGATCCCTTGCAAGTTCTTTCAGCCTTGGATTAACATTAGGAGTTACAATTACTTTACTAAACCAAAGGAGAGCTTCATGATTATCTCCAAGTCTTCTTGCAAGCTCACCTAAAAGATACATAAGAGTAAATCTGTCCATCCCGCATATAGGAAAGGACTCCTTTTCATAGGCTTCTTTAAAACCTATGAAGGCTTGTTCAATAAATTTGTTTTCTTCTTCTTTATTTTCTTTTAATCTATAAAGCCATGCAATTTTAAGACATATATATGCTTTTTCACTATTTTTAGCATTTTTTACAACAGCGTTTAAAAGAGCAAGTTTATATCTTTCTATTCCAGTTTCTAAGTCGAAAACTTCTGGATACATTCTTGGTTTAAACTTTGGAGTTATATTTTTTCTTATAAGTTCGGCCTGATTTTGTTTTAGTTTATCAAAATATTTTATAAGTGCTGAATAACCGCATCTTTGGCATACTATTACATCATATAGTAGAGGGTTAATATTTTCATATTTTGGCATTAAGTCAGTATCTTTAGAAACTAATCTCGCTTTTCCAATTTTAACAGTTTTCTCTTTAAAAATATTTCCACATACAGGACAACTATACGTTTTATCATATAAATAATCTTGAATTTTTGTTTCTTTGTTTTTAATATTAGCTGTTTCTTCCGTATTTTCATTGCTGTAAATATTTACATTTTTTAAATCATTAAAACCAAGGTTTTCAAGTCCTGAAAATATTCTGTCCATTATTATCATCCTTTCAGATATTTTGCATTAATATTATAGCAGATATTAATTATATTTTGTATCATTTAAACTGTATATAAATGCTATGATTTCAGCAACAGTTTCATAGAGCTCTAATGGTATATAATCATCAATAGATAATGTGCATAAGCTATTAACAAGTTCATCATTTTTTACAATTGGAATGTCAGATTTTTTTGCAGTTTCAATTATTTTCTGAGCAATTTCTCCAAAACCTATTGCTGTTACTTTTGGTGCTATATAAGTTTTATCATATTTTAATGTAGCTGCTTTCTTCTTTTTCATACTTTCACATCCAATTCTTTAAATGTGAATTCATTAAAAAAATCTGATAAATATACTAAAGTATTTTTTTGTTGTAACTTTTCTACAGATATGTCTATAAAGTTATATCCTAACCTTGCTAAGTTTTCTTTAAGAGTTGAAACTTTGCGATTAAAAAGATTAGTAAAGTTACTTCCAACTTTTAATTTTACAGATAAAAAAGAATTTTTTTTAGCAATATAACTTTCAACTGTGCCTAAATTAGGAGTATCAATTGAAATAAATATTTTAGTATTGTTTAAATCAAAAGCATTAGAGTTTTTGTATTTCTTTTTTATAATTAAGCTGTTTTTAAATATTTCATTTTGATAGTAACCATTGAAAAAAAATATATTATACATATTATTTAACTGCTTTAAAATAGGTAAATTATGATTTAGCAATTTTAAAAAATCAGTATTTAAACTTTCATATATATTTGAATCTTTATTTACAATATCAAGTGCATTTGAAAGGGATAAAAAGTGGAAATCTTGTTTTAAATAATAATGCTTAATAGAGGATACTAATTTATTAAAAAAAATATTTACATTTTCAAAGTTTCTTTTAGAATATGAACTATTTTTATCAATAAAATTTATAAAATCATTAAATTCATTGAATGTATCAGCAAAATATTTTATTTTAATTATATTTTCTATATCTATTTCAAAATCATTTTCTCTTAAAAATGATAGGAAATTTATATCAATTTCTTCTAATTTATGCAATACTTCTTTAATTTTTTCATCTGTAATTTCAGATTTTAAGCTAACAATTTCATTTTGAATTTGTGAATTTATAGTATCTTTGTTTAATGAGTTTAGTACTTTAAAATTTTTATATATTTCGAGTATGTTTTCATTACTTGCTGGTAAGCCAAATTTTAATAACGTTAAGGCTATATTTTTGGCATCTTTTGAAGGTATGTTTAAATTTTTTATTATTTTATTAATAGAATCTTCCTTGAAAGGTTCCTGTGTATTTGCCAATTGCTTTAAAACCAAGGTATTTTTATTTATATGAACAATTTCAAATTTTGAAAAAGAATTATATTCTATATTATCCTCAATAAATATAGCAGGCAGCATAGTACCGTCCGTAAGTTTTATTATGTTACCTAATTCATTATCAGCTAAAGCTTTACCATAAAGTATGCTGCCTTTTTTTATACTTGTAATAAATGATAAATTGTTATTTAATAGTTGTTCAATATTTTTTATATACATAATTATCACCTATTAATTTATCGGAAAAAATATTATAAAATAAATAGAGGTAATAAAGTAGAATGGATGTGATTTTATGGCTTTATTTGCAATAGGAGATTTACACCTATCCTTTGGTACAGAAAAGCCTATGGATGTTTTCGGTGATTTGTGGTATGAACATTATAAAAAAATAGAGTATAACTGGAATAGCAAAATAAAAAAAGAAGATTTCATTCTAATACCTGGTGATATATCATGGGGTATGAAATTTAATGAAGCTCTCCCTGATCTTGAATTTATACATAATCTAAATGGTAAGAAAATATTAATAAAGGGGAACCATGATTATTGGTGGAATTCAATAAAGAAGTTAAATAGCCTTTATGATGATATGTATTTTATACAAAATACATATACAAAATATGAAGATTATGGAATATGTGGTACAAGAGGATGGATTAATTTAAACGGTGAGGAACATGATGAGAAAATTTATAATAGAGAGCTATTAAGATTAAAAATGTCCCTTGATTTGGCAATAAAAGATGGAATGACTAAAATAATTGTTATGCTTCACTATCCTCCTATAACAAAGATTTCCAAAAGCAGTGAATATATTAATCTTATGCTAAACTATCCTGTAGAAAAGGTTGTGTATGGTCATATTCATAGTGATTCAAAGGAATTTTGCATAAATGGGCTATATAAGGGAATTGAGTTTATATGTGTCTCCAGTGATATTATAAATTTTAATCCTCTAAGGATATTATGATATAAAATGCAAAAAATAAATGTAGGAGGGATATGAGTGAGGGAATATTCTTTTATAATTCCATCAATGCATGATGAGATTTCAGCAAAGGATGTAAGAAGCATAATAACGGGTATTAGAGGAATTGAAGAAGTTGACGTTGATTATGAGGATGGGACTGTAAACGTATATTATGATGAAAATCAAGTTATTATTGATAAAATAAGGTATGCAGTAGAAAAACAAGGTTATACCATAAAAAATCTATAAATTTTAAAACTTGCAATCTTTAGGTTGCAAGTTTTTTTTTGTAAAACAATTTTATTTGTTATACAATATAATAATAATATAAGCTGATCTGGAGGTTTGAAATGAATACTTTAAAAATTGTGGAACAAGTTTTGGCTCTTTTTTTTATGATGATTATTGGATATATAGCAAGGAAAGCTAAAATAATTAGCGGAGACATGAATAGAGGCTTATCTGAAATTCTTTTAAAAGTAACCCTACCATGCCTTATAATATCATCTTTTAATGTGTCCTATTCAAAGGATACTGCATCAAATGCATTTACATTATTATTGTATTCATTAATAATTCATATTTGTCTATTTTTTGTAAGTAATATATTTTATAACAGATATCCAAAATCCGTCCAAAGTGTATTAAGATATGGTACTATTTTTTCTAATTGTGGATATATGGGTATCCCAGTGATTGAGAGTATATATGGAAAAACTGGTATATTTTATACATCAATATTTAACATACCCTTTAATATTTTAATATGGATTTTAGGTGTTTATCTTTTTTTAGGTAAAAGTGATTTAAAGACTTTAAGAAAGGCAATAATAAATCCAGGACTTATTTCAACCATTTTAGGGGTTATAATGTTTATATTTTCATTAAAACTTCCTAATATCTTAATGAAAACCTTTGAAGGCGTTGGCTCAATAACAACACCATTATCTATGATATTAATAGGTTCAATGATTGCGGAAATTCCTTTAAAAGAACTTTTTTTAAGCAAAAGCATATATTATTTTTCATTTATAAGGCTTATTTTAATTCCTGTTTCTATATTGTATATTCTTAATTTTTTTAAAGCTGATGGTATGCTTCTTAGTATTCCGGTATTAATAACAGCAATGCCAGCTGCAGCGAATACTCCTGTTTTTGCAGAAATATACGGTGGCGATACTGTTATAGCTTCAAAATGTGTACTAATTTCAACTCTTATATCTATAATTACTATTCCTTTAATTATTTTTTTAATACAATGATTTTTTAAAATTGAGGAGGTAAAGTTGTGATAAATGATTATATTAATATATTTCGTGAGTTAGTAAAGGCATATAACGAAGGCAATTTAAAAGAGAAATATAATCAGCTTATAGAAAATGCTAAAGATGATAATGCAAAAAAATATGTTTTTGCAGCAATGGGTTTAGATTATATAGAAAACGCTTCCTTTGAGGATATTAAAAAAGCAATGGATATGAAAAAAATGAAAGGTAAGATAGTAGTAAGAGTAGGCAACTGTGGAACTAGATGTATAGATGAGGATGGATTAACTTCATGTCAAAAATCATGTCCGTTTAATGCTATTGATGTATTACTTGATAAGAATACTGTTGTTATAAATGATAAATGTACTGATTGCGGTAACTGTATAGCTGCCTGTGATATAGGAAATTTAATCGATAAAATTGAGTTTTTACCATTAGCTGAATATCTTAATAGTAAAGAGGATGTATATGCAATTGTTGCCCCAGCATACATTGGACAGTTTGGGAAGGATGTAACCCCTGGAAAATTAAGAAAGGCTTTAAAAGCCATAGGTTTTAAAGACATGATTGAAGTTGCATTATTTGCTGATATATTAACGCTTAAGGAAGCTGTTGAATTTAATAAGCATGTACATAGACAGAAGGATTTCATGATTACAAGCTGCTGCTGTCCAATGTGGGTTGCAATGATTAAAAAGTTATATGCTGACCTTGTTCCTCATGTAGCACCATCAGTTTCACCGATGATTGCTAATGGACGTACTATAAAAAAATTATATAATAATGCAAAGGTAGTATTTATAGGCCCATGTGTTGCCAAAAAAGCCGAAGCTAAGGAAAAAGATATTAGTGATGCGGTGGATTTTGTATTAACATTTAAAGAGCTTAAGGAGATATTTGATATATTAAAAATAAAACCTGAAGATTTTTGTGAAGATGAGGGTGAGCATGCATCAAGAGCAGGAAGAATATATGCATATACAGGAGGAGTAAGCAGAGCAGTTTATGATACTGTAAATAAACTTTTCCCAGATAGAAGTATAAAAGTAAAAGCAGTTCAAGGGAATGGAGTTAAGGAATGTAAAGAAATGCTTCAGAGAATATTGAATGGTGAGATTGATGCAAATTTTTTGGAAGGTATGGGCTGTGTTGGAGGATGTGTTGGGGGGCCAAAGGCAATATTAAACAAAGATGAAGGAAAAGAAAATGTGAAAAAATATGGAAGTTCAACAGATATGATAACTCCTATTGATAACCCTTGTGTATATAATATACTAAACCAACTGGGTATTGATAATATATTAGATATTGCTGACGAGGAAAAAGGACAAATATTTGAAAGGAATTTTTAAATTTATTTCAAATAAGTCCCTTTTCCCTTTTTATTTCCTCAAGGCTCTTTGATGTTGCTAAGTTTTTATCTATTTTAAGCTTTTCAAGTAAATCAAATATATCTTTTTCACATTGTGCTTCAATTTCAATATATGGATAAGGAAATACATCTTTATCCCAAGTATCGAATTCAACGATTGCATTGTCTATTAAATAGCTTTCACGAAGCTTGTTTTCTTGTTTTAAATAGGAGAGTTTAATAGAGTCTAAAAAAAGCTTGCACTCTTGAAAGTCAGATACTTCAAATTCATGTTCTTCACAACTTCTATATTTACCTTGGAATAATAATTTTTTTACACAAAGCACAGTTTTGTGGCTATTATTTAATAGATTATGAATTTTTCTTATCCTAATATATCCTTTTGTTTCATTCACATTGTCTGGAAGCTTATAATAAAAGTTTTCCTGGTATTCTTTCTTAATTAAATTTCCTCCTAATGATATGATATCTTTTTTTGTTTTCTCTATATCAATTCCAAGAACTTTTACTTCAATTTCTTTCATATTCTTCCTCCTATATTGTTAAAATATAATATCTATTATAACAAAAAAAATAATTTCTTTGTAAAATCTTTATAATATAAATTTAATAATGTAAAATATCAATATATGAAGAAATTATATTAAATTTGTAAAAGAGGCTTATATATGTTTGGATATGTATTACCTTTTAAACCTGAGCTTAAAATAAAAGAGTATAATATATTTAAATCATATTATTGTGGTGTATGCAGAGCAATTGGAGATAAATCTATTATTTCTCGCTTTGCACTAACTTATGATATGACTTTCTTATCATTATTATTATCATCAATATATGAAGATGAGCAAATATTCAGAAAGAGGTTTTGCTTTTATAAAATGAGAAATGTTGTTCTAGCAGAACCTAATTTATATATAAAATATGCAGCTGATATGAACATAATTTTATATAATAGGAAACTAATAGATAATTATTTAGATACAAAAAATCCGATTTACATTTTATTATCTAATATGTTAAAATCTAAACAATATGCAGATATTGTAAATGAAAAAATTCAAAGAATTGATAATCAGCTAAATGAGCTTAGAAAACTTGAAAGGCTAAAATGTAACAGTATTGATGAAGTAGGGCACTGTTTTGCAAATATAACAGCAGAGATTTTTTCGATATATGATGATAAATATAATAAAATATTAAGGCAGTTCGGCTATAACATTGGTAAGTGGATATATACTATTGATGCATTTGACGACATTGAAAAGGATATAAAAAATAATAATTATAATCCCTGTATCTATAAATTTAATTATAAAGGTAACGATCCAAAGAAATTTAAAATGAGTATTAAGGAAAACATAGAATTTACTCTTTTTATGTGTTTAAATGAGATATCAAAAGCCTTTGAGCTTTTAGAATTAAAAAGAAATAGAGGAATAATTGAAAATATAGTATATATAGGTCTTGAACGTAAAACTATGAATATAATTGAAGGAGGATGTAATTGTGAGAAATCCTTATGAAGTATTAGGGGTAAAGGAAGGAGCTACAAAAGAAGAAATAAAACAGGCATATAGAGAACTTGTAAAGAAATATCATCCTGATAAGTATGCAGATAATCCTTTAAGAGAACTTGCAGAAGAAAAGATGAGGGAAATAAATGAAGCTTATGATTATCTTATGAGAAACGAAGCAGGAAGTTACAATAGTACAAGTGAAAATTATAGATATAGAAGTTATAATGAAAATAATTATGATGATTTTAATAGAGTTAGAACTTTTATAGAAATGAACAATATAAGGGCTGCAGAGGAAGAATTATCACGAATAAGGGTAAGAAATGCAGAATGGTATTATTTAAGAGGAATAATATATATGAAAAAAGGATGGTATAGTGAAGGATACGAAGATTTACAAAGGGCTGTACTTATGGATCCTACAAATATCGAATATAAACAGACTCTAAATAGGTTCATGGAAGCTAATAGAAATTATAGAAGCTATTCATATAAACAAAGAGGAGGGGCAGATCCTGATCTTTGTTCTATTTGTACATGCCTTTTTTGTAGTGACCAGTGCTGTGAATGTATGGGTGGGGATTTAATAAACTGTTGTTAGGAGGCTAACATGTTAAAATCAAAGAATATGAGCATATCTGGAATTACAGTTTCTTTAATAATAATTAGCCTGTATGCTGGTACTATATTAAAGAGCAATAAAATATTTTTTATTGCTCTTGCCACATACTTTGAAGCCATACCAATTATTAGATGCGGGATAAAAACAGGCATTCTGTCATATATTGCCTCATCATTACTTGCTATAATATTGATTCCCAATAAAATTTATGCGTTAATATTTATAACTATTGGAGTATATCCTTTTAGCAAGCTTTTTTTTGAAAGATTTAATACTTTTTTTGAATTCCTCCTTAAATATTTATGGTTTAATGTTACTTGCATTATTATTTATACTTTTTTAACAAAATATATAATGATAAATGATATATTGATAAGAAATAGGGAAACAATATTAATAATGGTTTTGCAATTTATATTTTTTGTTTATGATTATGTATTTACAAGATTTATTATTTTTATTAATTACAGGATATTAAAAGGAGAGTGATTTTGTGGAGATTACAATTATGGCAATAGTAGTTGAACATAGAAATAATAGTGCACCAAAGGTTCAAGAGATATTAACTAAATACGGATGTATAATTAAAGTAAGGCTTGGGCTTCATGAATCTGCCAAAGAGAATTGTTCCGAAAGAGGGCTTATACTTCTTGAACTTGAAGGAAGGGAAGAAGAAATTGAAAAATTAAAAAATGAGCTTATGGGTATTGGAAGCATAAGAGTAAACACTATGAAGGTATGATTAAATCATACCTTTTTGGAGGAATAATTATGGACAAGTTTTACGAACAACTTTTAACAACAAAAAAAAATATTGTGTATATATTTTTAAATATTTTAATGTATATATCAGCAATCATAATTATATTATCTTTAATATTTTCTATTTTAACTTTTAACTTTGCATATTTTATTATATCAGCTATAATTTTATTATTGCTGCCTATTATAAGGTATTTAAGAGATAACCAGTATAAAGAATTTGAGTATATATTTACAAATGGCAATTTGCAGATAGATATAATATATAATAAAAAAGAAGAAAAACAATAATAGATAAAGAAATTAGAGAATTTGAAACTTATGGGAAAATAAATGATATTAAATTAGATAATAAAACAAATAAAATATATTGCATACCCTGGGATAATAAAAATGATGTTTATGTTTTAATTACTAATGAAAATCCAAAAAAAGCATTATATATAGCTCCAGATAGTGAAATGCTTAAATTGATAAATCCTTATTTTTCTTTTGGAAGAAGATAAAACTTATTAAAAAGATATTAGTTGTTTGTTTTATGATATACAAAGGGGGTTAGGTATGAAAAAGATATTATTTATTTTAATTCCATTTTTGCTTATTTTCGGCCTTGGGGTTGGTTCATATTATTATATAAACAATAAAATATACATTCCGACTCCACAGAATTTTTTTACAAGTGAAAAAGAAAAAAATGATGCTAAATATGATGAAGAACACGGTATAATAAATGTGCTATTAATTGGTGTTGATAGTAGAAGTAAGTATGAGGATGCAAGAACAGATTCAATGATTTTAGCAACTCTTGATTTAAATAATAAAAAGATTAAGTTGACTTCTTTTATGAGAGATATGTATGTTCCTATACCTAACCATGGATTAAATAGGATAAACAGTGCTTTTTTCTTTGGGGGACCAGAACTTCTTATAAAAACAATAAATCAAGATTTTAATCTTAATATACAATATTATGTTTCTATTGATTTTAAGGCATTTCAAAATGTAGTTGATACCCTTGGAGGTATAGACATTGAAATAAAGGATTATGAGGTAGAGCAGCTTAATTACTATATAAAAGAAGCAAATTGGAACAATCCTATATATATAAAAGGGGCAGGCTATCAGCATCTTAATGGCCAGCAGGTTCTTTCATACTGCCGAATAAGGAAAGTTGGAAACGGTGATTATGAAAGAACTGAAAGGCAAAGAAAAGTACTGTCTTTACTTGCAGAAAAAGCAAAAAACATGGGTATTTTAAAGTTTCCGGAACTTTTTTCTTCAATACTTCCAAATATAAAAACAAATATCCCAACTTCAAAACTTATGAGTTTTGCCTATTCTACTTTGAAGATGGGTAATACTTCTATTGAAAGCATTAGAATACCAGTAGATGGAACCTTTGAGAGCATGATAGTAAATGGTATGGATGTGCTCGTACCTGATTTAGAAAAGAACATAAAATATTTAGATAGATTTATTTTTTCAATTGGTACAGCTGATTCTTCTAATATGCCTGTATATATGATAAATAATTTCCATTTAGAAGATGAACCGGTTGATAAACGTGGTAAAAATAAAAATATAATAAAAATAGAAATACCTGCCGATGCTATAAGAAATAATTCCGAAAATACCCAAGAAGTTGGAAATTATGATCAGAATGAGGAAGATAATAATCAGTATCCTAATATTGATGAATTAAATGAAAATATAGAAAACGCACCAGCAACTCCATAAAAAAGCGGAATTTAAAATGATTATATCTACTTTGGAGGTTGAGTATGGAAAAACAGAATATACTCATTGTAGAAGACAGCAGGTTTCATGGGGCTATTACGAAGGATATATTAACAAAAAATGGATATGAGGCTATATGGGCTATGTCGGCTGAAGAGGCTATGAAACTTAATGATTTTGATAAATATGATTTGGTATTACTTGATGTAATGCTCCCAGGAATTAATGGATATGAATTTTGCGAAATAATTAAGAATAGAAATCCTCTAATACCTGTTATAATGTTAACTTCAATGGAAGATGAAAAAAGTATGGTAACAGCGCTTGAATCAGGAGCTGATGATTATATAAAAAAGCCTTACAGTATCAAAGAGCTTCTTGCAAGGATGAAGGTTCAACTTAGAACAAGAAAATTACAAACAGAACTAATAAAAAAGAATGAAGAACTTCAGAAGGCTTATGAGACTATTAAAAAATTATCAATTACGGATGTATTAACAGGAGTTTATAATAGGGGGTATATAAAAGAGTATATTGAAAAACTATTAGAAAGTCGTAAAAATAGTAATATTGAACTTGCATGTGGTATGATAGATATAGATAACTTTAAGAATGTAAATGATACTTATGGTCACCTTACAGGGGATATAGTTTTAAAAAGCGTTGGATTAATATGTAAGCAGTGCGTGGGAGATAACGGTAAGGTGATAAGATTTGGAGGGGAAGAATTTCTTATAATAATTGATAAGAATTTAGATAAAACAGAAGAAATTGCAGAAAAAATAAGATATTGGTGTGAAAAGGATAGGTGTTGTGGATTTACTTATACTGTAAGCATAGGTTTAAGTATTTTTAAAGCAGATACAAATAATCTATTTAAAGATTTAGAAGATGGAATAAAAGAGGCTGATAAACTGCTTTATATATCAAAAAATATGGGGAAAAACAAAGTTACCCTAAATAAGGGTTATAATTTATAGTATGTGCGCCTAAATGATATAAAAGGCAATGCATTTTGCATTGCCTTTTATAATTAATATGCACTATTGCTACATCCAAGAACGTTTTTAATCTTATGCTTAACCATTTCCTTTATAGCATCTCTTGCTGGTCCTAAGTATTTTCTTGGATCAAATTCTTCAGGATGTTTTACAAAATATTCTCTAATAGTTGCTGTCATTGCTAATCTTAAATCTGTATCTATGTTTATTTTGCATACTCCCATAGTTGCGGATCTTCTAAGCATGTCTTCAGGTACTCCCTGAGCTCCTGGAAGGTTTCCACCAAACTCATTGCATTTAGCAACAAATTCAGGCATAACAGTTGATGCACCGTGAAGAACAAGAGGGAATCCTTGTAATTTCTTTGTTATTGTTTCAAGTCTTTCAAAGTCAAGGGATGGAGTTCCTTTAAACTTATATGCACCATGGCTTGTTCCGATAGCAACTGCTAATGAATCAACTCCTGTTCTTTCAACGAATTCAACAGCCTGATCAGGATCAGTATATGTAGCTTCTTTTTCAGATACCCTAACAGCATCTTCTACACCTGCAAGTTTACCAAGTTCAGCTTCAACAACAACTCCTTTTGAATGAGCATATTCAACAACTTCTTTTGTAATTCTTATGTTTTCTTCAAAAGGATATTTGGAGCCATCAATCATAACTGATGTAAATCCACTGTCAATACATGCTTTACAGATATCGAAGTTCTCACCATGGTCAAGATGTAAAACTATTGGAAGGTTTGAGTCTTCAACTGCTGCTTCAACAAGCTTCTTTAAATATGTAGGATTAGCATATTTTCTTGCACCAGCAGATACTTGGAGTATTAAAGCAGATTTTTCTTCTTTTGCAGCTTCAACTATTCCTTGTATTATTTCCATGTTATTAACGTTAAAAGCTCCTATTGCATATCCTCCCTTATAAGCCTTTTCAAACATTTCTTTTGAAGTTACAAGTGGCATTTATAATCCTCCTTTAATATTTATTTTATGATTTAAGACTACAGTTTTTAAAATGCAGTCTCTAATGGACATATTTAGTCCCACTGGGACATAAATATTACAATACAATTATATAATATTTTAAAGATAATGCAACTAAAATATATTTTCTAGTGATATTTTTTCCATCTTAGGTATATGGCTTATGTAATGTTTTAGACTTTCCAGTGAAGCAAGGGCATCGGCTTTTTCCTTTGTATCTATAAATTCTTTTGCGGTTTTTAATGAAACTGTTATATTATCTATTTCATGATGATTAGTTATTAGTGCCCATATTTCTTCTATTTTGTTCCACTCCTTAGATGCACTTTCAATTGAACTTTTAGCTTTATTCCATTGGTCGGATTTAATAAAATTTTCAGTATTATTTATATTTTTAAGAATAAGGTTACTTGTATTGCGAAGATATATATATATAATCACTTCTAATATAATTATAGCAGTTAATATTGATAATGAGAAAATTATTATTGATTTTTCATTCCTCATTTTTCGACCTCCTTTGTATAAAAAATTCTCCTTTTGTATCAAACATGGCAATAAAAACATCTTCTATTTTGTCTATTTTGTTTTCTTTTAATATTTTGTTTAACCAATTCATATCATAGCCAGAGATTTTTAAGTTTTTAGTATTTAAAACCCCATCTAATATTATACTTATTGGCAATTTAATTTCAGAATCCTTTATATTTAAATCTTCCTTTGTAGCTGGTGCTTTATTTGATTTTGGGATGATACTTAATTTACCATTGGTTTCAAGTATAGCATATTCAATATCTGATATATTAAAATAGCCTAATATTCTAATCTCTTCTAAAAGATCGGTTAAAGTAAATCTTTGCTTCCTCATTTCTGACTCAATAACTTTTCCGTTTTTTATTAGTATACTTGGAGAGCCACAAACTATCTTTCTTATTCCTTCGATTTTTAGAGATAATAGGGATATAATAATTTCAAGGAGCATTAAAGTAAAAATAGGTATTATACCGTTTCTTAAAGGTATTCCAGTATCTTGCATTGGCACGGCAGCAAGTTCTGATAGCATAATAGCTATTACAAGTTCAAAGGGTTGAAGCTCACCAATTTGTCTTTTACCCATAATTCTCATTACAAAAACAACAAAAGTGTAAAGAATAATTGTTCTTATAAATACAACCACGTAAAACCACCTCGGATTTAGTATCTCTTATATTTTTGCACATTATATATTGAATAAAATTATAAAGATATATTCTTATCTTTCCTCTTGTTATAACTTTTTATTAAAGGTATAATTTCAAATAGTTAGTAAAAATTTAGAAAGGAAACGACCTATGAATAAAATACGATTTGAAAAATTTGAAATGAAATATGGAAATTATTTACCTGATGATTTTAAAAAGTTTATACTAAAATTTGGTGGCGATGCACAGTTTGGGAGTTGCAGGTTTGAGTATCCAGAAAATATTATAAATAATTTGATTAGAATACCTGGGGAGATGGATTTTCATCTAATTCCTTTTGGAGATATTGGAAATGGAGATTATTATTGCTTTTATAAATATGGAGCTTCTGCTAACGATTATTTTATTGGTATTTGGCTTCATGAGACAAGAAACTTTGTTATTTTAGCATCCACTTTTAAGAGCTTTATATATAAATGTCTGCTTGATGATTATTTATCCACACTAATACCTAATGATTCTTTGTCAGAAAGTGAGAATGCTATATCCTGCGAAGAAAGCCTTACAAGATGTAGAATTCTATCTGAAGAGTATAATTTTGATTTTAGTAAGGTTAAGAATATGAAGAACGAATTTGATTATCATAAATTTATGGTTGAGTATGACAACAGGGCCATACAAAGTTTATGCTTTGTTGGAAAGTCGCTGATTAAAAAGAGAGATTCAAAGGGTTTTAATATACTTGAAAAAGTTATGGAACAATGCTGGTTTTATACAGCTCCATATTACTTGATAGGAAAAATTCATTATAATTCTGGCAAGGACTACAATACATATTTTAAAAAAGCTTTAAACACATCCCTTGGAATTACTGGATATAGTTACTGGGAAGAGGATTACCTGGAAATACCTATGGATGTTCATAGAGAAATGGCTTTACTTATAGATGATACCCTAAAAAAGTCAGATAACTTTATTGAAAAGAAAATATATGAAGGTGAGGATCCTTATGATTATAATTTAAGGCTTTCTTGTGCAAGGGAATATATAAAAATCAATGATTATGCTAAAGCTATGGTTGAATATAATAATGCTCTATATTGTTGTGAGGACAAATCTGCAATAAAGGAAATTTTAAAGGAGGCTTATAATGCTGCAAAGGATGGAGGTTTTTTGTATCTTATAGGAATCATTGAAAGTGACATAAGGAAAATTAGATAAGTAAGGAGAGATACAAATGAAAGAAATTAGAGTGAGGATAGCACCAAGTCCAACAGGAAACTGCCATGTTGGAACTGCAAGGAATGCTCTTTACAATTATATATTTGCCAAACAACATAATGGTAAAATGATTTTAAGAATTGACGATACAGATATGAAAAGAAATACAGAGGAATCGGAAAGAGGGATATTTGAAGGTTTGAAATGGGTTGGAATAAATTGGGATGAAGGCCCTGATGTTGGAGGACCTTATGGACCTTATAGACAATCTGAAAGAATAGATATATATAATAGATATATTGACAAGCTAATTGAAGAAGGAAAGGCTTACTATTGTTTTTGCACAGAAGAAGAAATAGAAGCTGAAAGAAAGGAACAGATTCAAAATAAGGAAACTGTTAAATATTCGGGAAAATGCAGAAATTTAACAACAGAAGAAATTAATAAGAAGCTTAAAGAAGGTTGCAAACATGTGGTTAGATTTAAAGTACCTAATAAAATTATCAAGTTTCATGATATTGTAAGAGGAGAGCTTACATGGGATGGAAATATAATGGGGGATTTTGTTATAAGAAAATCTGATGGGATACCAACATATAATTTTGCAACTGCAATAGATGATTTAACAATGAAAATAAGCCACGTTATGAGAAGTCAGGAGCATATTCCAAATACTTTTAATCAGGTTTTAATATTTGAAGCTCTTGGAGCAGAAATACCAGAGTATGTGCATTTTCCACTTCTTTTAAATGAAGATAAAACAAAGATATCTAAAAGAGATGGAGCTTTATATATTGGTGAATATAAAGAAATGGGTTATCTAAAGGAAGCTGTTGCTAATTTCATAGTGCTTCTTGGATGGCATCCTGCTGATGATGAGGAAATCCTGATGATTGAAGATATGATTTCTAAATTTTCTTTAGATAGAATAAACAATTCTAATGTTGTTTTTGATTTTAAAAAGTTAGATTGGTTTAATGGCATTCATATTAGAAAAAAATCAGTTGAAGAGCTTACAGAGCTTGTATTACCATATCTTGAAAAAGCGGAATATTACAATGATGTGGTATGTGAACCTTTAAAATTAAAAAAGATAGTTGAAGTAGAAAGGGAAAGAATTAAAAGGCTTGATGAGGTATGTGAGGTTTTTAAAATGTTCTATATAGAACCTAAATACTATGATTTTGAACTTGTTAAGGAGTATGTAAAAAAAGTTGAAGTTGCAGAAATGGTAGATATGTTAAATAAAGCAATTTCAGAATTAAAAATCATTCAGGAATGGGAAAAGACATTTCTTGAGGATATGATGAGAAGCTTATGTAATAGAATAGGTGTAAAACCTAAAATACTTTTTATGCTTTTAAGAATTGGAGAAACAGGATCCCAAATATCACCACCTCTTTTTGATACTTTTGAAATAATAGGAAAAGATTCAACCTTAAGAAGGCTTGAAGGATTTAAATCTTTTCTTGAAAAACAAATTAATTAATTTTTAGAAACTTTTAATGCGTTTTTACATATAATAAGATACACAATGTAAACTATTAACTTTAAGATTAAGTAAGGGGGGAGAAAATGGACGGAAAAATTAGAGTTACAATGCCTGGTGGAATTGTAAAAGAATGTACTATTGGCAGTACTATCCTTGAAGCTTTAGGTTCAAGTAAGGAGATAGGAGAACCTTTAGTTGCATTAGTTGATGGTGAAGTAGCAGAGCTTTCAAAGAGGTTGCACTATGATGTTACTCTAACCCCGATAGATATTACCAATCCACTTGGACATAGAACTTATATTAGAAGTTTAACATTTCTTTTAATAAGAGCAGTTGAGGATGTATTTAAAGGAGCAAGAGTTACTATTGAACATTCACTAAGTAAAGGATTATATGGGGAAATACATTATACAAGAAAGATAAATGAAAAGGATATTGAGATTATTAAAGAAAAGATGCATGAAATAGTTGAAAAGGATGAGCCGATTGAAAAAATTAAGGTCAAAAAAGAAGAAGCAATTAGGATATTTAAGGATTATGGAATGGATGATAAGTTAAGACTTTTAAAATATATAAATCTTCCTTATATAAATTTGTATAAATGTGGGTATCTCTATGACTATTTTTATGGAACAATGGTCCCATCTACTGGCTATCTTAAGGTATTTGACCTAATATACTATAGTTCAGGTTTTATATTACTTTATCCTTCACAAAAAAACCCTAAAATTGTTTCTGAGTTTAAAGATCTTCCAAAGCTTGCAAAAATATTCAAAGAAACTGAAGATTGGGCAAGAATACATGGGGTTTATGATGTAGGTCTTTTAAATGAAAAAGTTGAGAGCGATGAATTTAAAGATATAGTTCTTGTTGCTGAAGCACTTCATGAAAAGAAAATTGCAAATATTGCAGATAAAATTTATGAAAATAGAGATAGAATAAAGATAGTTTTAATTGCAGGGCCTTCATCCTCAGGTAAAACAACCTTTGCAAAGAGATTGGCTATACAGCTTAAAGTACTTGGAATGAAACCATATCCAATTTCTTTAGATGATTATTTTGTAAACAGGGGTTTAACTCCCAAGGATGAATATGGAAATTACGATTTTGAGTCCATAAATGCTCTCGATCTTGAACTGATTAATAGCCAGTTAACTGATCTATTAAATTATAAAGAGGTTGAACTTCCGACTTTTAATTTCATAAAAGGTGAAAGGGAATGGCTCGGACATAAATACAAGATGGATAAAGATTCAATATTAATAATTGAAGGTATACATGGGCTTAATGAAACTTTAACAAGTACAATTCCTAAAGAAAATAAATATAAAATATATATTAGTGCACTTACTCAGCTTAATATTGATGATCATAACAGGATACCAACTACAGATGTTAGACTTTTAAGAAGAATTGTAAGAGATAATACAAGCAGAGGGAGAAATGCAGAGGCTACCATTTTATCTTGGCCACAGGTGAGGGAAGGAGAGGAGAAAAATATATTCCCTTATCAGGAAGAAGCAGACATAATGTTTAATTCAACTCTTGTATATGAAATGAGCATATTAAAAAAGTATGCTGAGCCCTTACTTAAAATAATAGATGTGAAAAGTCCAGTGTATATTGAAGCATCGAGGCTTTTAACCTTCCTTGGATACTTTAAAGAATCATCGAATGACGAAATAGTACCTTTAAATTCTATATTAAGGGAATTTATTGGTGGTAGCTGTTTTTATAAATAAAGAAATTGAGCCTGTATAATGCTTATTTGATTAAGCACAATTAGCATAACTTTAGCATTATATAGGCTTTAATATTTGTAAAAGTCATGTAATTTTTTAAAAGGGAAGTATTTGACTTGTGATTTTACAATTATATTTAAAACTGTATAATATAAATATATAACAATTCCAAAGGTGGGATTTTAATGGTAAAAATTGCTCTATGTCAAACTAAAGTTAAAGAAAATCTTCAGGCAAATATTGATAATGCTTATAAAATGATAAGTGAGGCCTGTAAGAATGGGGCTAATATTGTTGCACTTGGAGAAATGTTTAATTGTCCTTATGCCGGTAAATATTTTTCTGTTTATGCAGAAGAAGAAAAAAACAGCAAAACTATAGATATGCTAAGGAATTTAAGTAAAGAAAAAGGAATATATATTATTGGAGGATCTGTACCTGAAAAAGAGGATAATAATATATATAATACTGCTTATGTTTTTAATCCAAAAGGAGAGATAATTGCAAAGCATAGAAAGATACATTTATTTGATGTTGATATTGAAAATGGGATAAGATTTTTTGAGTCTGACTACCTTACTGCTGGGAACAGTGTAACAGTATTTGATACAGAATATTTAAAAATAGGACTTTGTATATGTTACGATATAAGGTTTCCAGAACTTATAAGAAAAATGGCTCTTATGGGAGCTAAAATTGTATTTGTACCTGCTGCTTTTAATATGACAACAGGACCAGCCCATTGGGAAATATTATTTAGAACCCGTGCACTTGATAATCAAATTTATATGGCTGGTATATCTCCTGCAAGGGATTATGAAGGTCTTTATACAGCTTATGGACATTCATTAATCGTTAATCCTTGGGGTAAAATTATATCCCAGGCAGGCGAAGGAGAGGAGATAGTTTATTCTGATATAGATGTTAATATAATAAATAAGATAAGAAATGAGCTCCCTCTATTAAAACATAGAAGACCAGAAATTTATGTATAAAAGTTCGGGGGGATGGAATTGAATATTCGAAAGGATATTTTGAAAAGAGTTATAATGGTATTTATAGGTGGGCTTATTACTTCAATAGGTTTAAATGCATTTATAATTCCTCATAAACTTTTAAGTGGAGGAGTTTCTGGTATATCTATAATAATACAATATATAACGGGGATTCCTGCAGGGTACTTAATATTTATTTTTAATATACCTATATTTTTATTTGGAATGAAAGAAGTTGATAGAGATTTTATAATTTTTAGCCTTATTGGCATGCTGTCTTTTTCTATTTTTTTAGTATTAACTGGAAATATAGATGTTTATTTTAGAATTAATGACATACTTTTATCTGCAATATATGGAGGAGTTATTAATGGTATTGGAATGGGGTTAACATTTAGGAATAGAGCATCACAAGGTGGAACTGATATAATAGCTGTTGCTGCCAAGAAAAAATTTGGAATTAATATATCTACAGTATCTTTTTTAATAAATGGGTTAATAGTATTAGCAGGAGCAGCTTTAAATAACATTGAGGCAGCTTTATATACACTTATATCAATGTATATCGGATACTTTATAATGGATAAAGTGATAGAAGGATTTGATAGAAAAAAGATGATATTTATTGTCACTGAAAAGGAAAAAGAAGTATCAGAGGCTATAATGAAAGAAATAGGAAGAGGGATTACTCTTATATATGGTGAAGGTGCTTATACAGGACATTCTAAGAAAATAATATACTGTATAGTAACTGCCACTCAGCTTGCAAAAACTAAAAAGATGATTGAAGATATAGATGAAAAATGTTTTATGTCAATTATAGATGCTTCAGAAGTTCACGGAAAAGGATTTAAAAGACCAGCAATATAAAAAGCCCTTTCAAGGGCTTATCTTTTTTGAATTTTAACTTTACTTACCATTAAAAAAGATAATATTAACATTAATATAGTAGAAATTAGATTATGTTCTAATATAAATATATTCAATAAGCAGTCGAGTGCAATTATCCCACCAGCTACAGTTATTGGAACTCCCATATATACGTTATTAAACTGAGTAACGTTAAACCTTGCAAGTCTATAAGCTCCTGCGATAGGGAAAAGAATTGTAATAATATATCCTATGATACCAAAGTTACTTAAAAATAAGCTCCAACATAGAATTGCAGGTGCAGCTCCAAAGGAAATAAGATCCGATAGAGAATCAAGTTCTTTTCCAAACAGGGTAACAGCATCAAATTTTCTTGCAATCTTACCATCATATCTATCAACAAAAGCAGATATTATAATCATAAGTGCAGCAAGTTTTGTATTATTTGTAAGTGTAAAAAGTATTGAAAGCATACCAAAGGACAAATTTAAAAAAGTAAATATACTTGGTAATAGTTTATAATTCATTATTTAGTCACCCCTATAATTGTAATACCACCTCTTACAATATCACCTTTTTTGACTTTAATTTCAACATCATAAGGTACTATAATTTCAGTACAGGAACCAAATTTAATAAGTCCGAATTTTTCTCCTTGTTTTAGTTCATCGCCTAATTTAGACCAACAAACAATACGTCTTGCTACAAAACCTGTAATTTGATGAACTAATACTCTAATTTTATCATTTTCTATCCCTATTGTATTTCTTTCATTTATTTCGGAAGCATGACTTTTAAAAGCAGGAAGATACTTTCCTGGTCTATAGTTTACGTATGTTACCTTCCCACATATAGGGCTTCTATTTATGTGAACATTGAAAATAGAAAGAAAGATTGTTACTTTTTTAGCTTTTCCCTTTATAAAAGTATCTTCATAGAATTCTGTTATAGCCATTACTTTGCCATCTGCTGGTGATAAAATATTTTTTTCGCAGTACTCAATATTCCTAAAAGGATCTCTAAAAAAGAATAAAACAAATAATGCCAATATCAATGGTATTATTGCAAGTAAAGGAAGAAAATAATATGATAGTATTGTAGCAAGTATTAGAATAATAACATAAGGTATACTTTCTTTTCTGATAGAAATTTTTGTCATAGACATTACCCCTTTAATATGTTTACATATTAGATATTATAACTGTAAAAATAGTATTTTACAAGAAACTGAATTAAACAAATTAAAAAATTGTAGAAAATGAGGTATTGCAGATGAGAGGAAATAGCAATAATCTTAAAAAGTTTTTTGCTATTGTTTTTGTTACAATTATTGTAATTTTTCTAATATATTTAAAAGCTATTATTAAGGTAAACTTTAAATTTTGTAATTATCATATTCTAAAAAGGTTTATTCTATCTTATGGTAAGCTGTCGGTTTTAATTTATATATTAATATATTCATTAAAGCCTTTGGCATTAGTAATACCGGCTTCATTGCTTTCTGTTATATCAGGAGCTTTATATGGACCAATATATGGAACAATGTATTCTATGATAGGAGTATTTATTTCTTCAAGTTTGGCATTTTTTGTTGCAAGGATATTAGGTAAAGAAGCTGTAGATAAAATAGTAAAAGGCAAGATTGCAAAATTAGATGATGATATAGAAAAAAAAGGCTTAATAGTTATGCTAATATTAAGATTATCAGTAGTTTTTCCTTTAGATCCATTAAGTTATGCAGCAGGTTTGACAAAAATAAAATATAGGGATTTTATAATCGGTACAATAGTTGGAACTTTACCAGAAGTTTTTATATATAATTATTTTGGAACTAATATACAAAAGCCTTTTAACAAGTACAACATTTTTTCTATATTATTTATTGTTATTTTAATATTAATATCTTTTATTGTTCAATCAAAAAGAAAGAATAGGATGAATTAATAATATTATTATTTATGGATAAAATAACATCAGGAGGTTGATTGAATGAAAGTAAACGAATTTATGAGCAAAAATATTGTTTCAGCTTCTCCTGATACGCCAATTGTAGAGATTGCAAAGTTGATGAAGGAGCATAATATAGGTTCAGTTCCAGTATTAAAGGATAATAGGGTTATTGGAATTGTTACTGATAGAGACATAGTTTTAAGAGATGTAGCCAGTGGAAAGGATGTTAATAAAGTTACAGCTAAGGATGTTATGACTTCTGGAGTTATAACAGCATCTCCTAATATGGATATACATGATGCCGCCAGAATTATGGCAGAAAAGCAGGTTAGAAGGCTGCCAGTAGTTGAAAATGGCAGACTTGTAGGTATGCTATCACTTGGTGATGTAGCAATTGATTCTAAGCTTGAGGATGATGCTGGAGAAGCTTTAAGTGATATATCTAAACCATCCAATATGATGTAGTAGTTTATGTTCCTGCTATTGCAGGAACATTTTGTATATGGTAATATATTACTCTATGGGGGGATATTATGAAGAAAGCAAGACTTATATATAATCCATATTCAGGTGATAGAACATTTAGAATAAAGCTGGACATGGTAATAGATAAATTGCAAAAGGGAGGATATGAGGTAATCCCACATAGAACGATGTCAGTTGATGATATATATAAAAGTTTTTTTGCTGGAGGAACCTTTGATTGTGTAATAGTATCAGGAGGAGATGGTACAATTAATCATGTAATAAATGCAATGATAAAAAATGATTTAGATGTACCTGTAGGCATAATACCTTCTGGTACGTCAAATGATTTTGCAGCACACTTAAATATACCTAAAAGGGTTAGCCAGGCATGTGATATAATAGTTAAAGGCAATATAATAGAGATTGATGTTGGCAAGATAAATGAAAGATATTTTGTAAATGTTGCAGCAGCAGGACTTTTAACAGACGTATCTCAAAAAATAGATATAAACCTTAAAAACACTCTTGGGAAAATGGCTTATTACATTAAGGGAATAGAACAGTTGCCTAATTTTAAGGCAATACCTATATCTATACAGCACAATGATAATTTAATAGAAGAAATGGTATATTTGTTTGTTATTTTAAACGGTTCCACGGCAGGAGGATTTAAGCTTGCTCCTGATGCTACTGCATTTGATGGTAAGCTTAACCTTATTGCAGTTAAAGAGTGCAATATAATAGAACTTTTCAATTTGTTTATAAAGATGTTAAAAGGAGAACACCTGGAAAGTAGCAATATAATCTACTTAAAAGGAAAAGAATTCGAAATCAATTGTAAGGAAAATATTGAAACCGATATTGATGGGGAATCAGGTCCTGATTTTCCTTTAAATATATCTATTTCGGATAAAAAACTGAAAGTATTTGTACCATAATATAATGTTAAATATGGCGATAATTAAGATTGTAACTTGAAAGGAAAGCCCATATACTGATTAAACAAATAAAATTTTTAAAAAATTAGTAATCAGTATAGGGCTTTTTGTTTATGCTCATATTTTATTTAATATCTTTATGTTTTCTCTTATAAAAAAATTTAATATATGAATACATTGTAAATATTAACAATACAGCAATAATTATAATCTTATTATATTCACCAATAGTTTGCTTTATAACTTCTATATTATCTCCTGTGAGCCTCCCAGCTACAATTAAAAAAGTATTATGTATAATTGTTGCTATTCCTATTGATATAAAAGCAGGTATAGGAGAAAGTTTAAAAAGCCCAGCAGCTATAAAAGTTATAGAACCAATTCCTGGAAGAAATTTATTAATTATTATTGCAAAGGAACCATATTTTTTAAACCATGTTTCTATTCTATTGATTTTATATGAATTAAAATATTTTATAATGAAAGCCTTTGACAGCATTGATTTACCATATTTAAAGCTTAAAATATAAAGCAGCAAACTACTCAAATATGTCCCAGAGAGGGTTGAAAAAAGTAAAAGATATAAGTTTAAATGTTCTTTACTGGTTAAGTATCCTTCTAAAATAGTTATAGTATCTCCAGGATATGGAGGAAATAATATTTGAAGCACTGCATTAATAAAGGAAAATAAATATATAGTAAAAGGATTGTTTGATGAAATATCTTTAATATGTTCTAATATATATTTTTCCATCTAATCACCTTTTAACTTTTGTATATCTTTTTGGTTTTACAGGAGGAATAAGGCATTTTCTATCATATCCTATAAGGTCTTCACGACCAGCCATTTTCAATGCTTTGTAAACAAGATCATAATTTTTAGGATCTTTAAACTGCAGTAGGGCTCTTTGCATAGCCTTCTCATCTAAAGATTTAGGTACATAAACTTTTTCTCCTGTGATAGGATTTAATTCTGTGTAGTACATTGTTGTTGAAAGACTTCCAGGGGTTGGATAAAAATCTTGTACTTGTTCAGGATTATATCCCATATCTCTAATGTATTCTGCAAGCTCAATTGCTGCATTTATATCGCTTCCAGGATGGCTTGACATTAGATAAGGAACCAAAAACTGCTTAAGACCATATTTTTTATTTATTTCAAAGTACTTTTCCTTGAATCTATCGTAAACTTTTCTTGGAGGTTTACCCATAAGCTTTAAAACTTTATAAGAAACATGTTCAGGTGCAACTTTTAGTTGGCCACTAACGTGATACTTAACAAGTTCATTAAAAAATTCATTATTTTTATCATATAGTAGATAATCATATCTAATTCCTGATCTTATGAATACTTTTTTAACTCCTTTAAGCTTTCGAATTTTTCTTAATAAGTTTAAATAATCTAAGTGGCTTACTTCAAGGTTAGGACATGGTGTAGGGAATAAGCACTGCCTGCTTTTACATACTCCATGTTCTAATTGTTTTTCACATGACGGATTTTTAAAATTAGCAGTTGGCCCACCTACATCATGGATATATCCTTTAAATGTAGGAAGCTTAGTTAAAATTTCGGCTTCTTTTAAAATATTTTCGTCACTTCTTGATTGAACTATTCTTCCCTGATGAAAATGCAGTGCACAAAAAGAGCATCCACCAAAGCATCCACGGTTTGACGTTATACTAAACTCTACTTCTTGCAAAGCAGGAATACCACCTAACTTCTTATACATTGGGTGGTAGGTTCTTTTGTAGGGAAGAGAATATATTAAATCTAATTCATCTCTATTTAAAGGCATAGCAGGTGGATTTTGTACTAAATATTTATTTCTGAATCTCTGAACCAGTGTTTTTCCTCTTATAGGATCCTGCTCCTCATACTGAATTTTAAATGCCTTTGCATAGGATTTTTTATCCATACTTACTTCTTCAAAGGATGGCAATTGTATAAAATCTTTAAGTTCATCTATATTATCAGAGATATAACAAATGCCATTTATATTTTTTATATCCTTTATTTTTTTCCCAAAATTTAAAAGGTTTGCAATTTCCATTATAGCTCTTTCGCCCATACCGTATATTAAAAGATCTGCACTGCTATCTATAAGTATAGAATTTCTAACTCTATCATCCCAATAATCATAATGTGCAAATCGCCTTAAACTTGCTTCAATGCCACCTATTATAATTGGTACATCAGAAAAGGCTTCCCTTATTCTGTTGCAATAAACTATAACTGCTCTATCAGGCCTATAACCAGTTTTACCCCCAGGTGAGTAAAAATCATTATTCCTTCTTTTTTTAGCAGCAGTATAGTGATTAACCATTGAATCTATATTACCAGAGGATACCAAAAAAGCTATTTTAGGTCTACCAAGTTTCATAAAACTATCTTTGCTTTTCCAATCAGGCTGAGGTATTATTCCAACTCTAAAGCCATTGTGTTCAAGTAATCTTGTTATAATAGCGTGACCAAATGATGGATGATCAATGTATGCGTCCCCTGATATAAATATAAAATCAAGTTCCTCCCATCCTCGCTTTTTCATATCCTCAATACTAACAGGTAAAAATTCTGACATAATACCACCTCATTCTTTAATTACTATAAATCATAATAGAAATATTAAAAAAATACAATTAAGATATTAAACTTGCTTAAAACAGATTATTTTTAATGAATTAAAAACTAATAAAATTGAAAAAATATATAGCAGGATAGGAGGAGGTAAGTGTGAAAAAAGTGTTTTTATCATGTTGGCTAATATTTACGGGATACTTACTTTATTTAATTATTAGTATGAGCAATATTACATATTTTACTGCATCTTATCAATATGGTTCAAGGGGGGAAACTGTAATTAAAATACAAACAAAACTTAAGAATTGGGGATATTATGATGGCCCAATTGATGGAATATATGGTTATAAAACCTATAGTGCCGTAAAATACTTTCAAAGAAAAAATGGTTTATATCCTGACGGTATTGTAGGACCTAAAACTCTTGCAGCACTGGGAATAAGTGAAAGTAAAAGTTTAGGTAGTGACAGCTATAGTTCAAATCAAAAATTGCTATCAAGGGCTATTTCTGGCGAAGCAAGAGGAGAACCATATATTGGTCAAGTTGCTGTTGGAGGTGTAATAATTAATAGAACAAGAGATCCCAGATTCCCAAATACAATACCTGGCGTAATATATCAACCAGGAGCCTTTACAGCTGTATCTGATGGTCAAATTAATTTAGAGCCTGTCAGCAGTGCAGTTAAAGCATCTATTGATGCACTAAATGGATGGGATCCTTCAGGAGGAGCACTTTATTATTATAATCCAGAAAAAACTACCAATAAATGGATATGGTCAAGGCCGGTTATTAAAGTTATAGGAAAACATGTATTTTGTAAATAGATAATATTAAAAATTTATATTAAATATATTTATAATATCTATTGATTTTTTTAAAATATAATAATATAATATAGTAAGAAATCCGAGTAAATTAATATGAATTAAAAACTATGATCAGGGAAAGTAAATTGTATGGAGTAGACAGAGAGAAACCCCGTGGCTGAGAGGGTTTTATACAGAAGTACAATTGAAGTGCCCCTGTGAGTTTTAGACCGAATCAAGTAGGTTGTTACGGGTTCTCCCGTTATAGGGATATGGCATGATTGTGCCAGATGAATGAGTTGGGCTTATGCTCAAACAGAGTGGAACCGCGGAATTAACCTTCTGCCTCTGTATACAGAGGCAGAAGGTTTTTATATTTATAAAAAAATTAAAAGATTAGGAGTGATATTATGATATATAACAATATTTATGAAACTATTGGTAACACCCCAGTTATAAGACTTAAAAATATTATAAAAGGAGATATGGCTGAAGTTCTTGTTAAGCTTGAGTATTTCAATCCAGGGGGAAGTATTAAAGATAGAATTGCACTATCAATGATTGAAGATGCTGAGAGGAGAGGAATATTAAAACCCAATGGTACTATAATAGAGCCTACAAGTGGAAATACAGGAATAGGCATAGCTATGATAGGTGCAGCAAAAGGATACAGGGTAATTATTGTTATGCCAGAAACAATGAGTATTGAAAGAAGAAAACTTATAAAAGCTTATGGAGCAGAAATTATTTTAACTGAAGGTACAAAGGGAATGAGAGGAGCTATAGAAATGGCTGAAAAACTTGCACAAGAAAATGGCTATTTTATGCCTTTACAGTTTGAAAACTATGCTAACCCATTAGCTCATGAGAAAGCTACGGCATTTGAAATATTAAAGCAAACAGAAGGAAAGCTTGATATATTAGTATGTGGAGTTGGTACTGGCGGTACTATAACTGGAGTTGGAAAAGTTTTAAAAAGGGAGATACCAGGCATAAAGGTTGTTGCAGTTGAACCTAAAGATTCAGCTGTGTTATCTGGTAAAAATCCTGGACCTCATAAAATACAGGGAATTGGAGCAGGATTTGTGCCTAAGATACTTGATTTAGGAATTATTGATGAAATAATTACAGTATCCAATGAAGATGCTATAGAAACTGCAAGAACAGTTGGAAGAAAGGAAGGAGTACTTGTTGGAATATCGTCAGGTGCTGCAATATACGGAGCAATAAAAAAAGCTAAAGAGATAGGCAAAGGTAAAAGAGTATTAACTATTGCCCCTGATACGGGTGAAAGATATTTATCAACGGAATTATTTAATATGGAGTGATTTATATGTTCAAAACGATAATAAATGAAGCAAAAAACATCATGGAAAAAGATCCAGCAGCAAAATCTATTATAGAAGTTATATTATGCTATCCAGGTTTATGGGCTATAATATTCTATAGAATAGCACATAAATTATATTTAAAAAGAAAATTTGTGATTGCAAGAATTATATCCCAAATAGCAAGGAATATTACAGGTATTGAAATTCATCCAGGAGCTAAAATTGGAAAAAATTTATTTATAGATCATGGTATGGGAGTTGTAATAGGAGAAACAGCAGAAATTGGTGATAATGTTACTATATATCATGGTGTAACATTAGGAGGAACAGGAAAGGATAAAGGCAAAAGACATCCTACTGTTGAAGATAATGTAATGATAGGTGCTGGAGCAAAGATACTTGGGCCTATTCGAATCGGCAAGAATGCAAAGGTAGGTGCAAATGCAGTCGTTCTTAATGATGTACCTGCAAATGTTACTGTATGTGGAATTCCTGCTACAATAGTAAAACCAAAAGAGAAAAACGTTTTATATATTTACTCTGATATGGTGATATAAATATAGACATAAAGAACCAGGTTTAAATTATACCTGGTTCTTTTGATTATCTTGTTAAGTTTTGATATATTTGTTCTGGCGTCATACCTGTAGCATCTATAACCGGAACTTTTGTGCTTGTATCTTCAATTCCAAGTAAATCTTTATTGCTACCAGAAACTATTATTGCATCATATTTAGAAATATTAGATGCATTAATAAGCTGACTGCCACTGAACCTTTCGGTCTTAATTCCTTTTTTTTCAAGATATTCTCTAACGTTATCTAAGTTTTGCTCAACTGCAACTTTTTTATTCATATCAATCCCTCCGTAAATATATTGTGTATTTTAATCTTAAATTCTATACTATAATTATATAAATCAATTGTAAAAACATATAAAAAGGTGATATTATAATGATTAAGGATAATATAATAAAATATGCAGGCTCTATTGGTATAGATTGTATTGGATTTTCTGATACCTATTTTGATGATATTTTTCTAAATAGGCTTAAAGAAAGAAGAGAAGCAGGGCATTTATCTGGCTTTGAAGAGGTGGATGAAAATGTAAGGATTGATATCAATAGTTTGCTTGAAGACGCAAAAACTATAATATCAATAGCCATTCCGTATAAAACTATAGAAGTTGATAAATCAAAGCCTTTTTTATCAAAATCATCACTTGGGATTGACTATCATAGGATTTTAAAGGATAAACTAAACAATATATCAGAATTTATAAAAAATACTTACGGTGCAAAGACTATCTATTTTGCTGATACAGGATGTCTTCATGACAGGGAAGTTGCAAAAAAATGTGGAATAGGATTTTATGGTAAAAACACAAGTATTATTACAAAAGAATATGGTTCTTTCGTCTTTTTAGGAGAAATAGTTACAGATTTATTTATTGAGAGGGATGTGGAAATTGAATCTAAGTGTGGTGATTGCACATTATGCTTGGATGCATGTCCTACAAAAGCTTTAGAAAAACCCTATTACTTAAATGCTAAGAAATGTTTGTCCTTTGTTACTCAGAAAAAAGAGATATTAACAGATTATGAAATGAAAAAAATGGGATTGCGATTATATGGTTGTGATGTTTGTCAGGATGTTTGTCCTTATAATAAAAATGTTAAAACTTCAAGTGTAAAGGAATTTTATCCAGATACTTGGAATATAAATATAGATCCTGATAAAATTTTAAAAATGACAAACAATGAATTTAAAAAATATTTTGGCTTAACTTCATCAGGATGGATAGGAAAAAAGAGATTTCAAAGAAACATGATAATTGCTTTAGGGAATAGTAATAATAAAAATTATATTCCTCTTCTTGAAAGTAAGCTGGAAGATGATTATTTAAAATATTATGTAGAAAAATCAATTATAAAGCTGAAGGGGGATTGAGATGTTTAAAGAAAAAGAAGGAGGTTTTTTAGCACGTACACTTATTAATGCTGTTGCAATTTATATAACCGCTGGATTTATAAAGGGAGTAAATATAAGCGGATTTGGGGCTTGTATAGTTGCTTCTGTTGTTTTAGGAATTGTAAATGCAGTAATAAGGCCTATATTAGTGTTGTTTTCTCTACCAATAAATATTTTAACATTAGGTCTTTTTACATTTGTAATAAATGGAATATCTCTTTTAATTGTGTCCATGATAACAAGTGGATTTTATATTTCAAGCCTTGGATCTGCAATTGTTGCATCGTTAATCATTAGCATTGTAAGCTCTGTTATTAGTTTGTTTATTTTATAATAAATAGATGAGGGGATAGATATAATGATTAATTCAAAAATAGCAAGTTTTATATTAAATGCTCCTTCATGGATAATAAAGCCTATTTCAAGGATGGTGACAAGCTTTTATATAAATAAATATGCAAAGATTGAGGTGAGCAACTATAGAAATTTAGATAAAATTGAGGAACCTGTAATATTCGTTTGTAATCATCTAAGCAATTCTGATGGATTGTTACTAAACAAGGTACTTAAACGGTTTAAACCATATTTTGTTGCAGGAGTAAAGCTTGCTTCAAATCCTGTAAGTAGAATAGGTCTTGAAGCAGTCAATATAATACCAATTCATCCTAATACTCCTGATACAGAAGCCTTAAGAAAGTGCATTGAGAAAATAAAGGAAGGAAAGTCAGTTTTAATATTCCCAGAAGGAACCCGTTCAAGAACGGGAAAAATGATTGAAGGGAAAAAGGGTGTAGTGCTTATTGCTAAAAAAACAGGAGTAAAGATAGTACCTTTAGGCATAATAGGAAGTGAAAAGTTAATGCCCATAAATGATAATGATATGTCAAAGGAAAAATTTAACTATGCAAATGTCAAAATTAATATAGGTGAACCTTTTATGCTACCAGAGAAGTTAAATGAGGAAAAGGATAGCTACAATGAAAAATGTTTGAATATGATTATGATAAAAATTGCTGAGCTTTTACCAGAGGAATATAGAGGGGTATATGCAGACAAAATATAATTTTAAAAAAATGGATGAAAATAAATAAGATACATAGAAATACAATATTTAAATTATTTTAAAAATTGAGAAAATAATTTATTTTATTTTTATAGGAGGTAATCTTTATGGGTAGTAAAGCACTACATGAATTTTTAAGTGCTAATATTCAAGAATTAAAGGATAAGGGGCTTTATAGAAAACTTCCTGTGGTAACAGGTCCTACAGGTCCAAGATGTATTATAAATGGCAATGAAGTTATTAATCTTTCTTCTAATAACTATCTTGGTCTTGCAAATGATCCAAGGCTTGTAGAGGCTGCAATAAAGGCGACAGAAAAATATGGTGCAGGTGCAGGAGCTGTAAGAACGATAGTTGGAACCCTTGACATACATGAAGAGCTTGAAGAAAAACTTGCAAAATTTAAACATACTGAAGCTGTAATTGTATTTCAATCAGGGTTTAACTGCAACATGGGTACAGTAAGTGCTCTTATGACAAAGGAAGATGCAATACTTTCCGATGAACTCAATCATGCAAGTATAATTGATGGATGTAGGCTTTCAGGGGCAAAGATTTTAAGATATAAACATAGCGATATGGATGATTTAAAAAGGACAATAAAAGAGGCAAAAGAGAGTGGACAATATAAAAAGCTTATGATTATAACTGATGGAGTATTTTCAATGGACGGTGATATTGCAAAGCTTCCTGAAATAGTTAAAATTGCAGAGGAATATGATGCTTTTACTTACGTAGATGATGCCCATGCATCAGGAGTTTTAGGAAAGAATGGAAGTGGGTCCGTATCCCATTTTAATCTTTATGGAAAGGTAGATTGTCAAATTGGAACATTGTCAAAAGCTATAGGTGTTGTCGGAGGTTATGTAGCCGGTACAAAGGAACTCATAGACTGGCTAAAATTAAGAGGAAGGCCCTTCTTATTTTCAACAGCTATGACTCCAGGAGCTGCTGGAGCATGCATTAAAGCAATTGAGATATTATCAGAAAGTACTGAGCTTGTTGATAGGCTTTGGGATAATACAAGATATTTTAAATCAAAACTTTCATCATTAGGTTATGACATTGGACATAGTGAAACTCCAATAACTCCAGTTATAATTGGCGATGAAGCCAAAGCAATGCAGTTTAGTGATGAATTATTTAAAGAAGGTTTATTTGCACAAGGTATTGCATATCCTACAGTTCCAAGAGGAACTGCAAGAGTTAGGAATATAGTAACTGCTGCTCATACAAAGGAAATGCTTGATGATGCAGTTGAAATATATAGAAAAGTTGGAAAGAGAATGGGGATAATATAAAATTAAAGGCAGGAATACCTGCCTTTTTATTGTGTAAATATGATATTATAATAAATAACATTAAAAAATATACTGTAAGGCAGGTGAAATGTATGAATAAAAATGAAGAAATATTAAACATACTTGAAAAAGAATATGGAGATATTGGGTGCGCACTGAATTTTAAAACGCCTTTTGAACTACTTGTTGCTACTATTCTATCAGCTCAGACAACAGATATTACTGTAAATAAAGCAACTGATATTTTGTTTAAAAAGTATAAAACTCCTTATGATTTTGCAAAAATCGATGAAGAAACATTAGAACCGTATATAAAGAGCTGTGGTTTTTATAAAAATAAAGCTAAAAATATAATAAATGCAAGTAAAAAGATAATATCTGATTTTGGTGGAAAAGTTCCAAGTACCTTAGAAGAATTAACTGCACTCCCAGGTGTTGGAAGGAAAACTGCAAATGTTGTATTATCAAATGCATTTAATATAGATGCAATAGCTGTTGATACCCATGTTTTTAGGGTATCAAATAGGCTCGGACTTGCAAATTCTGATGATGTTTATGAAACAGAAAAACAGCTAATGAAAAACATACCAAAGAAGAAATGGTCAAGAGCTCATCATTGGCTTATCTGGCATGGGAGAAAAATTTGCAGTGCAAGAAACCCAAAGTGTAGTATATGTCAATTAAGCCATCTATGCAAATATTATATTAAGAATAATAAAAATTAATATTTTAAGGAACTAAATATAAATAATTTGTGTCTTTATATTAAAAATCAAATTATAAATAAAATTAAATTATATTTACATCAAATCTAATAATGATATAATAAAAAAGAATGTAATTATGCTTGGGAGGGATAATGTGAAGAAGGGCTTTAAAATAATTATACCGGTATTATTATTAATGATTATTTCTGCTGTTTTTGGAATTATTCTTAGTGATACTGTTTCTGCACAGGAGAGGATATATGAGGGAATAAGTGTAAATGGGGTTAATGTTGGTGGGATGACGAAAGAAGAGGCAAAAAAAGTAATTGAAGAGAAGTTTAATAAAGAGATAAAAAATAAAAAAATAAATATTTATTATGAGAATAATAAATTTGTAATTGATTATAAAACTTTAAAAGCTCATTACGATGTAGATAAGGCTGTAGATGAAGCATTTAAATATGGTAAAGATGGAAATATAATTGAAAAAACTATTAAAAGATATAAATTAAAAAATGATAATTATGATATTAAACTACAGTTTGTTGCTGATACTTCTGTAATAAGCAAAGAAATAAAAACTATATCTAAAAAAATAAACACTGATCCAATTGATGCTAAAATTACATTGACCACTTCAGGTTTTAAAGTTACTCCAGATAAAAATGGTAAAAAAGTTGATGAAAAAAAGCTTGAAGATTTAATAAAGGCCTCTATAAAGCCAACAGGGGGACAGGAAAATATAAATGTACCTGTAAATATAGTTGAAGCTAATATAAAAGCTGAAATGCTATCCAAGATAGATACTAAAATTTCAAGTTTTACAACTAAATTTAATCTTGGAGATGTAAATAGGTCTGGAAATATTAAGGTTGCATCATCTTATGTAAATGGAGCAGTTGTCATGCCAGGTGAGGTTTTTTCTATGAATAAAACACTTGGACCAAGAAGTGAGGCTAAAGGATATAAGGAAGCCCCTGTAATTATTAATGGTACTCATGTTCCAGGTCTTGCAGGAGGAATATGCCAAGTTACAACTACAGTTTATAATGCAGCACTTCTTGCAAACTTTCCAATTTTAGAAAGAAGACCTCACCAATTAAGAGTAGGATATGTTCCGGCAGGAAGAGATGCTACTATTTCTGGCGATGTAATAGATATGAAATTTAAAAATACAAACAAGTACCCTATATATATAAAATCTACTGTAAATGGTGGAAGTATTACTGTAACTATTTATGGTGCAAATGAACATCCGGGACAAACTGTACAGATTACATCTGAGATATTAGAAAAAATACCTGCTGAAACAGAATATGTAAATGATCCTACATTAGTAAAAGGACAAACAATAGTTGAGGAAAAGCCAACTGATGGAATGAAGTCTATAACTTATAGAAAAGTATATCAAAATGGTAAATTAGTAAAAAGTGAGATAATTTCAAAGGACTACTATAAGCCAGGGAAGGGAAAGGTTAGAGTTGGTACAAAAGAAGTTTCAAATTCACAAGATGTTCAAACTAATAGTCAAATAAATAATTCAACCCCATAAGGAGCCTTAAAAGCTCCTTATTGTTTTAAACAATTTATTAGGAAAAGTTTTAGTTTTATAGGCTGGATATGAAATGGTATAGACAAAAAAAAGAAATGATGATAAAATAATCTTGTATTTGCGGGTGTGGCGGAACTGGCAGACGCACTAGATTCAGGTTCTAGCGGGAAACCGTGGGGGTTCAAATCCCTTCACCCGCACCATGTTCAGGGTTTAGACTCAAAGGAGTTTAAACTCTATTTTTATATTTTTTAAGGGGGCATCCCAATGTATTTTTATATAATAAATTATAATTTTAATGAAGAACAGCTGTGTAAATTAGAGATGAAATATTTATTCGACTTAATTCCAAAAAGAAAGTATTTTTTAAGTGAAAAGTATGTTGATGTAAATAGAAGCCCATTTATAAAAGCATCTTTACAAATAATTGCAAAAGCTCAGTCAATTGAGAAGTTAATTAGTATTATCATTGAAAAAAAGATTTCATATAAAAATTTTAAGATTAAATATATAAATATTGAAGGAAAGATGGATTTTGAATTAAAGCATAAGATAGAAGATGCTATTGGGAATGCTATCTTTGGAGATGCTAAAATACATGATCCTGATATAATACTTGGGATAATATATTATGAAGATTACTGGATTCTTGGGGAATATAATAAAAATGAAGGTATTTGGGATATCCATAATAAAAAACCCTGCTATTATTGTAATGCGCTTCCAACAAGGATTTCGAGGGCCGTTGTTAATATAGCCGTTGGTAATGATATGACATTAAAACTTGTTGATCCATGCTGTGGCATAGGAACTGTTGTAATTGAAGCATTGTCAATGGGATTAAATATTGAAGGATATGATATAAACCCAAAGGTAATTGAAGGTGCAAGACGAAATTTAAGATATTTTGGGTATGATGATGTGCTTGAAGTATCAGATATTAAGGATATACGAAAACAATATGATGTTTCAATAATAGATATTCCTTATGGAGTTTTATCAATTACATCAGAGCTTGAACAAATATCAATATTAAAAAATGCAAGGCGAATTTCAAGTAAAATGGTTTTGATAAGTTTAAATCAAATGGATAGAGAAATAAAAGATTCAGGTTTTACTGTAATTGATAGATGTGAAATAATAAAAAGAGACTTTAAACGATATGTAACTGTTTGTATATAACTACCAAAAGAAACACCCATAAATCTGATAATAAAAATATACTTGTTATAGATTTATGGGTGTTATATTAACTTTTTTATTACTTCTTCTATTTAATTATAACATTTGCGATCTTATTTTTATTACAGCATTTTTAAATTGAGGTATTAATGATATAACAAAGCATATTCCAACTTCCGTTCCGACTATAGTTCCATTTACTATAAGAGAATATATTATTGGGTTCATGCCTTCAGGTGCATAATTTGCAAAGAAAAATACTCCTGATAAAAAATGGAAAAATATTCTTCCAAATCCTCCTGCAATAACCCCTATGCTAAAGTTGCTTTTAAAGTATCCAGCAAGTCCAAGGGCACCAAATGCTAAAGGATAATCTAAAAGAACCTGAACCCAATGAACTATGAAAGGATCTTGGATAAGCTGAAGTATTCCATAAACCATTCCTGCAAGTATCCCTTCCGCTGGACCATAAATATAGGCAAATAGCATTAAAGGAATCATGCTTCCAGGGGTTATTGAACCTCCTTGAGGCCAATGATAAAACCTTATATAGGATAATACAAATGATGCAGCAATACATAAACTTGCATGAGTTAATTTCTTTGTTGAAAATGTACTTTTATTAAGGGATTTTTTAATTAAAAAAGATGCTGCAATTAAGGCAATAATAAATGCCCAGGACTGAATTTTTATACTTGAAAAGTCTTTAAAGATGTTTGTAATTAATGACATAAAAAATCCTCCTTTTACACCGTAAAACAGGAGGAGAACTATAATGCTTCCCTTCGCTGGAATTACCCAGTTCAGGTTCAGAGGGTCGAAGGAGTGACCTTCCTCTCAGCTTAACGCTCCCCTAGCATACGGCGAATCTATTTATATTTTATACTAATTATAATATAAAAAATTCAAGTAAAAATCAATAAAATAAAACAAAAATTTGTATAAAACAAAATATCTATGTTATTATATTCTTGGCATATTTTATTAATTAATGCTTGGAGGATGATTAAATGGTTGTGAAATATAAAATGATAGCACTCGATATGGATGGTACTTTATTAAATGATAAAAAAGAAGTTTCACAGGAAAACAAGATAGCTATAAAAAAAGCCTCTGAATTAGGAGTTAAAATAGTCGTTTGTACTGGTAGAATATTCACATCAGCAAGATTTTATGCTTCTCTTATTGGAACAGCGGCACCAATTGTTGCATCAAATGGTGCATATATAAGGGAGAAGGATGAAAATAGAATAATATATAAAAAAGCTATTAATAAAGAAATCCTACCTAAACTTATTAGTGTTATAGAGAGCTTTGGGCTTACACTTCATCTGTATACTAATCAAAGGATATATACTAAAGAATTAGTAAACCTTGCACTTAACTATGTGAGATGGAATGAAGTAGTTTCAGAAGGTGAAAAGGTTGAAGTAAAGGTAGTTAAAGACTTTGAAGATGTTATAAACAGTGAAGAAATATTAAAAGTAGCTTTGGTTTGTGATGATATTGAGCTTTTAAACAAGTTGAGAAGTAAAATTAGTAAAGAATTTGATGTTTCAATTGTATCTTCCAATTTAAATAATATTGAAATTATGGCACAGGGCATATCGAAAGGGAATGCCGTTAAGATACTTGCTGATTACTTTGGCTATAAACGTGAAGAAGTAATATGTGTAGGCGACAGCGAGAATGATATTAGTATGATAGAGTATGCTGGTTTAGGTGTTGCAATGGGAAACGGAATTGACTATGTGAAAAGTATTGCAGATTATATTACAGATACAAATGAGAGAGATGGAGTTGCAAAGGTTATAAATAAATTTATATTAAATGAATAATAAAAATAGGGGGCCAAATAACTATTGGCCTCCTTTTATATAAAAAATTTAAAATAAAGGTAAATAATTCGATTTTTATGTAAAATATTCAATGTTAGAATTAGGAAAATATTTATATATCATATTAGTTATACCAGATTTAAGTTTTTCGGATATATCCTTTGGATAGATGTATTTATAAATTCCATAGGGTCCCCATTTCTTTATTCTATTTTCTTCTTCCATATTAAGTTTAGTATTAGGAAACCTTTGAAGTATAACATTTTTAGCTTTTGCAGTGAATCTATATTGTATAAGTTCAAAACTTAAAGGAGACAAATCAGTATTTGGTATCTTATCTTTAAGTGTTTTAAAGAGCTTATCATATTCTTCTTCCCAATTTTCGTAATACATTATAGGGGCAATTATAAAGCCTAAAGGGTAACCCGCATTGTATATTAAAGAGGAGGCTTTTATTCTATCTTCTATAGTATCAGTATTATGTTCAAAATTTTTAATAATAAACTTTGAGTTTATGCTAAATCGTATTTTTGTATGATTGTTATGATTAATATTCAGAAGGTTATCTATATTGGAATATTTTGTTACAAGCCTTAATCTTCCAAATTCTTTACTTGAAAAGAACTCTATAGTTTTTTTTACAGAACCAGTAATATGTTCAACAGCTATTGGATCGCTTGCACTTGCAATTTCAAAGGTTGTTATTTTCGGTTTTGCCATATTAATATACTTATCTACGTTTTCAAGAATTTCATCTATATTTACATATATCCTTATAAAAGGTTTAAAACTTTGATTTGTTTGAAGATAGCAGTATTCACAGCTTCCAGGGCAACCTGTAACAAGTGAGAATTGATAATCTGCAGAAGGTTTGCAACATTCAAGTTTCATGCTTTTCTTAATACCAATGACAAGGCTTCGTTTACTAAAAGCATAGAATTCGTTTGGGGATTTTTTTACTTCATCAAGTCTATTAAAACTTTTTAATTTATTTATTGGTATTCCAAAAGCTTCAAATTCTCTTATTAATTTTTTGCCAAGTTCATAATTTTCAGCTCCTGGTTCTATAAATACATAGTTTGGTAGAAACTTCATTTTAACACCTCACTTTATAACTTCCTAAATATATAATTTGTTTTAAATAAAAAATTATGTTAAAGTTTTATTTTGAACTGTCGAATAATGACATGACTGGTCGGTATAAAATATTTGAATTTATTTATTTTAGTAGTAAAATAAATATATATAAATAGTAATAAATACCATATAAACAATAATATTAATATAATAGTAAAAATTAATATAAAGGAGGTATGTATATGAATCTTGCAAAGACCCGTATAGGAGAAATAGCTTTAAAAGAAGCCGTCAAATATATGCTAAAGGATCCGGAAAATAATATACCAAAGCTCATAAATTGGGCGGACAAAATATGCATTAGAGAACAAGATAAAAAATATGTTAAATCTGTAAAAAGGTATTTAGATGATAAAGAAAGCAATTGGTATAAGTATGCTTATAAGTTATTTACTGAAGTTCATCCAAATGTTAAGGAGAAAATTGGAATAAATTACTTCTTAAATGCAACCTTTTTTGGGATTCCTATTCAACTTGAAAATGAGAAAAAATACAATTGTAATATACCTTGGGCTATATTAATTGATCCAACTTCTGCATGTAATTTAAAATGTAAAGGTTGCTGGGCAGGAGAATATAACACATGGAATTTAAGTTATGAAGAGTTGGATAAGATTATTACTCAAGGTAAAGAGCTTGGAATTTATATGTATATATTTTCAGGAGGAGAACCTTTAATAAGAAAAAAGGATATTGTAAGACTTTGTGAAAAACATGACGATTGTGCTTTCCTGTCTTTTACAAATGGAACACTTGTTGATGAAGAATTCGCAAAGGATTTACAGAGAATAGGTAATTTTTCATTGGCATTTAGTGTAGAAGGTTTTAAAAATGAAACGGACTTTAGAAGAGGAGAAGGAAGCTTTGACGCTGTAATGAAAGCAATGGATATTCTTAAAAAAGCAGGAATTATATTTGGTTTTTCAACTTGTTATCATAGATATAATACTGAAGCTGTTGCTTCAAAGGAATATATTGACCTTATGATAGAAAAAGGTTGTAGGTTTGGCTGGTATTTTACCTATGTTCCCGTTGGAAGGGATAGTGATACAGATTTTATGGCAACACCACAGCAAAGGGCCTTTATGTATAAGAGAATAAATGAAATAAGAGCAACAGAACCAATATTTGTTTTAGATTTTTGGAATGATGGAGAGTTTTCAGGAGGGTGTATAGCAGGTGGAAAACGTTATTTCCATATAAATGCAAATGGAGATTGCGAACCATGTGCATTCATACACTATTCAAATGTAAACATAAAAGATCATACATTACTTGAAGTTTTGCAATCACCATTATTTATGGCATATAGAAGAAATATTCCTTTTAATCACAACCATTTAAGACCGTGTCCACTTCTTGATAATCCACAAATATTAAAAACAATGGTTCATGATTCACAGGCGTATTCAACTCAAGTATTAGATGATGAAACAGTTGATGAATTGGCTGCAAAAATTGAACCTAAAGCGATTAAATGGGCACAGGTTGCAGAGAGTTTGTGGCAAGAAAAGCATGAAAAAGCACAAAACAGCTAAAAAATGTTTGAAATTATGGCACAATATATTATATGACTTAAAAATAGTCCTATAATATATTGTGCTATTTATTTTTTATATTTTTATTTAAAAAATTAATTGATATAATTAATAATTGAAGTATAAGTATATAATATAACTTTTCAAGGAGGTGTAAGAGTGAATTTAAATATCGTATTATATCAACCTGAAATACCACAAAACACTGGAAATATCGGAAGAACATGCTTGCTTACAAATTCAAAACTCCATCTTATAAAGCCTTTAGGATTTGAAATAAATGATAAACAATTAAAAAGAGCAGGACTTGATTACTGGAATAAACTTGATGTTATATATTATGACAGCTTTGAAGAATTCTTTGAAAAAAATAAAAACAACAGAATTTTTTTATCAACTACGAAAGGAACTAAATTATACTGTGAAGTTAAATATAAAGTTGGAGATTTTATTATGTTTGGAAGGGAGTCTTCTGGAGTTCCACAGTATATTAAGGATATTTTAAAAGATAATCTTATTAGAATACCTATGATTGAAACAAGTGATAGATCTTTAAATTTATCTAATTCAGTTTCTATTATTGCTTATGAAGCTTTAAAACAAATTGGATTTCCTAATATGAAATGATGTTAAAGGTGGGTTAAGATGAAAAAAATATATTTAGTAACTGATAGTACAGCAGATCTTTCAAAAGAATATATTGAAAATAACAACATTATTGTTGCACCATTGACAGTGACATATAAAGGTGTAAGTTATAGAGATAGAGTTGATATAGATACAGAACAGCTTATTTCATTTTTAAAAGAAGGTGATGAACTTCCTACAACATCACAAGTAAATCCACAAAGTTTTTATGAATTATATTCTAAATTATTAAAAGAGGATTGCTATATAATATCTATACATATATCATCAGGAATAAGCGGGACTTTCCAATCTGCAAATATAGCAAAACAGATGATAGGTTCAGAAAAAATATATATCGTTGATTCAAAAAGTGTAAGCTTTGGTACGGGGCTTTTGGTAATACAGGCTAAAAAGATGATTGATGAAGGTTTAGATGTTAAAGATATTTATGAAAGACTTTTGGTCCTTTCAAATAAGGTTAGGGTTGCTTTTATACTTGATACTCTTGAATACATTAAAAAAGGTGGAAGAGTTTCAACAACAAAGGCAACAATAGGAACATTATTAAATATAAAGCCAATTATTCATTCAAAGGATGGAAAACTTTTAATATATGAAAAACCAAGAGGAATAAAAAAAGCAAAGGAAATATTATTAAATTATATAAAAGATTTTAATTGTGATGAAAAAATGGATTTTGCAGTAGGAAGTTTAGGATTTGAAAATGAAATGGATGAATTTATAATAGATGTTAAGGAACTATTAGGAAGAGATGATTTATTGATTTCTGATGTTGGAACTGTAATAGCAACATATTCAGGACCAAACGTAATTGGGATTTATTTTTTTGAAAAATAAATAATAAAATAAAATGCGAATTTACGAGAAACTTAGAATTATGCTTAAAAAATATTAATACTTGTTTTTATTATAAAAATTTAGACAAATAGAGTAATAATTAATAAAAAACAGAATTGAATTTATAATAGCAATAATCTATAATATTAATATAGAAATTATAAATACAATTAAATATTCTGGATGAAGCAAATATGAGAGACCCATTAGGGCGCCGAAGGGGTAAGTTGAATTCGCCAAATTCAATGATACTCTCAGGCAAAAGTATTATTTGCGGACAGAACTCTGGGAATGCAGAGAATGTAATGGTGATAGAGCTATTACATTCTTTTTTATTTTATAAAACAATAAAAAGGTTGTGTAAATTTTGATAGAAAAAATTATTGTAATTACAAATAATAATATTTCCTATGATTATTTTAAAAATAAATATAAAGTCGTTTTTGTTGAAGGAAGCATAATGGATGTACTTATAAGAGTTAGAGATTATATACATAAAGGACACAGGCTATTAACTCATCCACTTATGGGAAGCGTAAAACCAAATGAAACACCCTATAAAACAGTAATAATATCAGAATATTCAAATAATACTCCCGATTTACAATCTATTATGTATATAGAAAATAGCATAGAAGTTGCACAAAATTTGATTAAAAATAAACCCCAAAGGAATTGGCCACAATCTGTGTTAAAGGATTTTGCAATTATAGATTTTGATTTAATTACAAATGCATTAAATAAATAAGGTTAGGGGTGAATTATATGTCAAAAGTTTATGACATAATAATTATTGGAGGTGGACCTGCTGGTCTTTCGGCAGGTATCTATGGTTCACGATCAAAGCTCGATGTTCTTATTATTGAAAAAGGTAAATTTGGAGGTCAAATCACCACTACAGCAGAGCTTGAAAACTATCCAGGTTCAATTGAAAACTGTACAGGGCCTGCACTTGCTGAAAGAATGAAAAAACAGGCTGAAGAATTTGGAACAGAATTTTTAAAAGATGAGGTATTATCAGTTGATTTTACAAAGGACATGAAAATAGTAAGGTGTAGGAATGGAGAATATATGTCTAAAGCAATTATAATTGCATCTGGTGCACAGCCAAAGCCTGGAGGATTTGAAAAGGAGTTTGAGTTTATAGGAAGAGGCGTTTCTTATTGTGCAACATGTGATGCTGACTTTTTTGAAGGCCTTGATGTTGCAGTTATTGGTGGTGGGGATTCTGCAATTACAGAAGCAATTTATTTAACTAAGTTTGCTGAAAGTGTAACTGTAATACACAGAAGAGATTCGTTAAGAGCAACAAAATCCCTGCAAGAAAAGGCATTTAATAATCCGAAAATTAAATTTATTTGGAATAGTGTTGTAACAGCTGCAAATGGAGATGAAATACTTGAGAGCCTTACAATAAAAAATGTTCTAACAGGAGAGTTAAGCGAAATTTTTGTTAATGGAGTTTTTGTATTTGTTGGTCTTAATCCTATAACTTCAGTATTTAAAGGACATATAGAACTTGATGAAAAAGGATATATACCAACAGATGAAACAATGAGAACTAATGTTGAGGGAGTGTTTGCAGCAGGCGATGTAAGAGTAAAATCATTAAGACAGGTTATAACTGCTGCTGCTGATGGTGCAATAGCTGCAGTTGCAGCAGAAGAGTATATAAACGAAAAGTTTAACAAATAGGAGGTTTAAAAATGATAGAAGTAAATAAAGATAATTTTGAATCTGAGGTTTTAAATTGCACTGAAAAGCCTGTTTTTGTTGACTTTTGGGGAGATAAGTGTGAAATATGTAAACAGCTAATGCCAGATATTCACAGGCTTGAAGAAAAATATGGGGATAAATTTAAGTTTTGTAGCTTGAATACAAGCCAAAACAGAAGACTTGCAATAGCACAAAAAGTTTTAGGTCTTCCAACTATGATTGTATATGTTAATGGAGAAAAGGCTGAAGTTTTAACTCCAGATAAAATATCTTCAGCAGATGATATTGAAAATATGCTAAAAAAATTTTAAGTGAATATAAAGGCTTGTCCTTTACATAAAAAATTGGGAGGTGAAGGCTTTGCGCCTTGAATTAGGGAAGATCTATATTAATGACGTAAGGTTTGGCTTAGAAACTGCGGTTAAAGATGGCATCCTTTATATAAACAAAGAAGAACTTTTAAAAGAGGTTGGAGGAGATGAAAGGCTAAAAAGCATCGATGTGGATCTTGCACATCCGGGAGATAAAACAAGAATAATCCCAGTAAAGGATGTTATCGAACCAAGGGTTAAAGTTGAAGGAAGTGGAGGAATATTTCCAGGATTTATTTCAAAAGTAGATACTGTAGGTTCAGGGAAGACTAATGTGCTTAAAGGAACAGCTATTGTAACAACTGGTAAAATAGTTGGTTTCCAAGAAGGAATAATAGACATGTCTGGAGAAGGTGCTAAATATACTCCTTTTTCAAAGACACACAACATTGTTTTAATATGTGAACCTATTGAAGGATTGCCACAACATGAACATGAAGAAGCTGTGAGAATGGTTGGATTAAAAGCAGCAGTATATGTGGGAAAGGCTGGAAAGAATGTTATTCCTGATGAAATAAAGGCCTATGAAACAAAACCTTTACTTGAACAAATAAAAGAATATCCTAATCTACCAAAAGTTGTTTATGTATATATGCTCCAAAGCCAAGGACTGCTTCATGACACTTATGTGTATGGTGTAGATGCCAAAAAGATAATACCAACATTTATTTATCCAACAGAGGTATTTGATGGAGCTATAGTTAGTGGAAATTGTGTATCTGCATGCGATAAGAATCCAACTTATGTTCATATGAATCATCCAATTATTGAGGATTTATATGAAAGGCATGGAAAGGATTATAACTTTATTGGATGTGTCATTACAAATGAGAATGTTTACCTTGCAGATAAGGAACGTTCTTCTAACTATACAGCAAAGCTTCTTGAATACTTAGGTGCTGATGCTGCAATTATTTCTGAAGAAGGCTTTGGGAATCCTGATGCAGATCTTGTTATGAATTGCAATAAAATTGAAGAGAAGGGTATTAAAACTGTTCTTGTAACTGATGAATATGCTGGCCGTGATGGAGCATCTCAGTCTCTTGCTGATTCTACCCCAAAAGGTAATGCAATAGTTACAGCTGGAAATGCAAATGAAATTGTTGTATTACCTCCAATGGACAAGGTAATCGGACATCCTGAGGCTGCAAATGTTATAGCTGGAGGTTTTTCAGGTTCATTAAGACCTGATGGTTCAATTGAGGCTGAGATACAGGTAATAACAGGTGCTACAAGTGAAGTTGGATTTGGATATTTAACTGCTAAATCTTATTAAGGAGGTAATTTATATGATATTAAAGGATAAAAAAGTTATTGCTATAGGAGATAGAGATGGTATACCAGGCCCTGCAATTGAAGAATGTGCAAAGAGTGCAGGAGCTGATGTAGTATTTGCATCAACTGAATGTTTTGTTTGAACAGCCGCTGGTGCGATGGATCTGGAGATCCAACAAAGAGTTAAGGATTTAACAGAAAAATATGGTGCTGAAAATGTTGTTGTTCTTCTTGGAGGTTCAGAGGCCGAAACTGCTGGCCTATCAGCAGAAACTGTAACTGCAGGAGATCCAACCTATGCAGGTCCCCTTGCAGGAGTATCCTTAGGACTTAGGGTTTATCACATTTTAGAAGAAGAAATTAAAAATGAATGTGATCCTAATGTTTTTGATGAGCAGTGTGGAATGATGGAAATGGTTCTTGATGTTGAGGCTATATCAAAAGAGGTACGTTCAATAAGAGAGCAATATACCCAGTTTAAGAATTAAACAGGGGGGATAGAATAGATGATTCGAGTAGTGCATTATTTAAATCAGTTTTTTGCTCAGATTGGTGGAGAGGAAAAGGCAAATATTCCACCTCAGGTTAAGGAAGGTATAGTAGGTCCTGGAATGGCTTTTAAAGCTGCTTTTAAAGGGGAAGCAGAAATTGTTGCTACGGTAATTTGTGGTGACTCATATTTTGCTGAAAACAGCTCAGCTGTTTTAGAAATAGTAGAAATGGTGAAAAAATATAATCCCGATTTATTTATAGCGGGACCTGCTTTTAATGCAGGTAGATACGGTACTGCATGTGGTACTATTGCAAAGGCTGTAAAAGATAATCTTAATATACCTGTTGTTACAGGTATGTATATTGAAAACCCAGGAGTTGATCTTTTTAAGAAGGATATATATATAATTTCAACAAAGGATAATGCTTCGGGTATGAGAGATGCAGTTCCAAAGATGGCTGCTTTAGGATTAAAACTATTAAAAGGTGAAGAAATAGGATCTCCTGAGGTAGAAGGATATATTCCAAGGGGCATTAGGAAGAACTATTTTGCTGTGGATAGAGCTTCAAAGAGAGCAGTGGATATGCTCGTTAAAAAGATAAAAGGAGAGCCCTTTGAAACAGAGTTTGTTATGCCTATATTTGATAAGGTAGATCCTAATCCTGCTATTGAAGATATATCTAAAGTTAAAATAGCTCTTGTAACATCAGGTGGTATAGTTCCAAAGGGAAACCCTGATAAAATTGAATCATCAAGTGCAACAAAATACGGAGAATATAGCATTGAGGGAGTATATGATTTAACAGAGGAAACCTTTGAAACTGCTCATGGAGGATATGATCCCGTATATGCAAATAAGGATGCTGATAGGGTACTTCCTGTTGATGTATTAAGAGACCTTGAAAAGGAAGGGAAGATTGGTAAACTCCATGAAAAATATTATTCAACAGTAGGAAATGGTACAGCAGTAAAAAGTGCTGCAAAGTATGGTGCCGAGATTGCAAAAAAACTAATAGCTGATGGGGTTCAAGCTGTAATTCTAACTTCTACCTGAGGAACTTGTACACGTTGCGGGGCAACGATGGTTAAAGAAATTGAAAGAGCAGGGCTTCCGGTTGTTCATATGTGTACTATAGTTCCTATTTCAAAGACTGTTGGAGCCAATAGAATAGTACCAACGGTTGCAATTCCTCATCCTCTTGGGAATCCAACTCTTTCAAAGGAAGATGAAAAGCATTTGAGAAGAAAGCTTGTAGAAAGAGCTTTGAAGGCTCTTCAAACTCCAATTGATGGGCAGACTGTTTTTGAAGAATAATAGGTAAAAGTCGGGATTAGAGCTGGAGGTATTATATGATAATTATTCTTATAAAAAATAGCTCTCCCGGTTTTTAAATGATAATTCATGGAGGTGTTTTAATGTTTCCAGTTATAAAAGGAGCAAGCTATATCCTAATAAATACTCCTGATATGGTTATTAATAATGGTATAACTCAAACTGTAGAAAGAGAAACCAATCCGGATTCAGAATATTTAAAAAAAATCTCGAATTATTTAAGAAGTTTTGAGGATGTGGTATCTTATCCCGTAAATCAGACTTACATTGGAAATTTGGCCCCTGAAGAACTTGGGGAAATGCCAAGGCCTTGGTATCAAAAAAAGATTGATGGTGCCTCAAGATACGGAAAATTTGGAGAAATAATGCCTGAAGATGAATTCTATGGGCTAATGAAGGTAAGTGATACATTTGATCTTGTTGTACTTGAAAAGAATTTTACAAGTGATATTAAATTAAAATTTGAAGAGCACAAGCTTTTAAAGGATTATATTGCAAAACTTGGTGAAGGGGTGAACTTTGAAGAGATAAAAAGGCTTGTTGAAAGTGCTGGTGCAGAGCCTTTATGTATAAAAGGTGAAATTGTAGGATGTGTAAAAAGAGCCCATGAAATTGATAAGAACCTTTCAGCTCACATAATGACAGAAAATTTAGCAGTTAAGGCCTCTGGTATACTTGCAGTTTTAAATCTTATAGATAGGCTAAATATAAATAAGGATTCAATTGATTATATAATAGAGTGCTCAGAGGAAGCTTGTGGGGATATGAATCAAAGAGGTGGAGGAAACTTTGCAAAATCTATTGGTGAAATAGCAGGACTTAAAAATGCAACAGGATGTGATGTAAGGGGATTTTGTGCAGGGCCTACTCATGCACTAGTAAATGCAGCAGGGCTCATACAGTCTAAAGTATTTAAAAATATCGTGGTAGTTGGAGGTGGGGCTACTGCAAAACTTGGAATGAATGGAAAAGATCATGTTAAAAAGGGATTACCAATACTTGAAGATGTGCTTGGAGGATTTGCGATACTTGTTTCAGAAAACGATGGAGTAAGTCCTGTTATAAGAACAGATGCAGTTGGAAAGCACTCAATTGGTGCTGGGGCATCGCCACAGGCTGTTATTGAAGCTATTGTTGCAGCTCCACTTGAAAAGTTAGGTTACAGTTTTACAGATATAGATTTATATGCACCAGAGATGCAGAATCCAGAAATTACAGAACCAGCAGGTGCAGGTGATGTGCCTATGCAAAACTACAAGATGATAGGGGCACTTGCAGTTAAAAAAGGACAAATAGAAAAAGCATCTCTAACTGAATTTGTAAAAAGCCATGGATATGTAGGCTATGCACCAACTCAAGGTCACGTTCCTTCAGGAGTACCAATTATAGGGCATGGTATAGAAAAAATAAAAGAAGGCAAAATTAACAGATTTATGATTGTAGGAAAAGGAAGTTTGTTTTTGGCAAGAATGACTAACCTTTTTGATGGAATTTCTTTTGTAGTAGAGAAGAATGTTCAAAGGGAAGAAGTTATATCAAAGGAAGATATAAAGAGTATGGTGGCTGAGGCTATGAAAGAATTTGCTTCATATCTACTTAAAAATACGAGGTGATAAAATGTCAAAGGAAAGCGTTAAAAAGTTGATTGGTGAAGTTTTCAATGAAGTAGCTGATGCCATAAAAAATGGGAGTTTTGAAAAAAAAGTGAAGATAGGTCTTACTACTTTTGAAAGTGAGCACGGAGTAAAAGAACTTATTAAAGCTGCTGAAATGGCTGAAAAAAAGTATAAAGATTTTGAAATAGTACTAATAGGTCCTAAAGCAGATACAAAGCTTTATACTTATGAAGCAAACACATATAAAGAAGCTCATAGCATTATGGAAGAACTTATTGATAGAGGCGAAATTGATGGATGCGTTACTCAGCATTATAACTTTCCTATTGGAGTTTCAACTGTTGGTAGGATTATAACACCAGGTAAAGGAAAAGAAATGTTAATAGCAACAACAACAGGTACATCATCAACTAACAGGGTAGAAGGAATGGTTAAAAATGCAATATATGGAATAATAACTGCAAAGGCCTGTGGAATTGAAAATCCTTCTCTTGGAATTTTGAATATAGATGGGGCAAGACAGGTTGAAAGGATTTTAAAGGATATAGATTCAAGGGGATATAAAATTAACTTTGCAAAATCAATAAGATCTGATGGCGGATGTATTATGAGAGGAAACGATCTTTTAGCAGGTACGCCAGATGTGATGGTTACTGATACATTAACTGGTAATCTGCTTATAAAAATATTCTCATCTTATACAACTGGTGGAGATTATGAATCTTTTGGCTATGGCTATGGTCCGGGAATTGGTGCAGGATATAAAAGGCTTATTTGTATAACATCAAGAGCATCTGGGGCACCAGTGGTTTGTGAGGCTCTAAGGTTTTGTGCTACCTGTGCACAAAGTAACATTCTAAACATAGCTGAAGAAGAATTTAAAAAGCTAAATAATGCATGTTTTAATGAAATAATCAAAAATAAAACGTTACAAAATGCAAATAATAATTATAAAGAAATAAAACTTCCTGCAAAGAAAGTAGTAACTCATGCAATATCAGGTATAGATATACTTGACCTTGAAAGTGCAGTTAGAGAATTATTGGAAAGTGGAGTGTATTCTGAAAGCGGAATGGGCTGCACAGGACCTGTTTTGCTTGTTGCAGACGAAGATGCTGAAGCTGCTAAAAATATATTAATGAAAAAGGGGTATATAATTTAACATAATTAGCGACAGAAGCTACTATTTCGTAAAGTAGGGGTAGTTCACTAGTTAATGCTGATTTGTAGTATAAAAAATACTACAAATCAGTACTTCTACTATATTCAAAAAAAATTAACATATACACATAAATTTTGAATAAAAATATATTGAAAATGGTAACTTAAATATTGTAAAGTAAATAAGTAACAAAATTTTTAATAAATTAATTGTAATTAAATTTATACAGTATATGAAGGATTTTTTAAAATGATGAAGAATAATTAAAATAAAATATATTTTATGTAAGGGGGAGTATTAAAAATGAAAAAAATACTTTCGATTATTTTAGCGATTTTTGTTGTTGCAAGCGTTTTTGCGGGGTGTGGCCAAAAACAATCACAGCAACAGCAACAACAGCAGCAAACTGAACAGCCAAAGAAGATTGAAACAAATGTTAAAATTGGTCTTGCAACAGACGAAGGAGGGAAAGGTGATAAGTCCTTTAACGATGCAGCAATTGCTGGTCTTGACAAAATAGCAAGCGAATATACTGTTGAACCTGTTATTCTTGAATCTAAACAAAATGACCAATATGAACCAAATCTTAAAAACCTTGCTTCAGCAAATGATCTTGTTTTTGCTGTAGGTTTTAAGATGCAGGATGCTTTAACAAAAATAGCAAAGGCATATCCAGATAAGAAGTTTGCTATAATTGACTCAGTTGTTGAGCTGCCAAATGTTGAATCAATATGTTTTAAGGAAGAAGAAGGCTCATTCCTTATGGGAGTTATAGCAGCAAAGACTTCTCAAACTGGTAAAATTGGTTTTGTAGGTGGTATTGATATGCCACTTATTCAAAAGTTTGAAGCTGGATTTATAGCTGGTGTTAAATCAGTTAATCCAGAAGCTGCAAAGGATCTTGAAAATAGAAAGAATGTAAAATATGCAAACAGCTTTAGCGATATTAACAAAGGATATGAGCTTGCAAAATCTCTCTACAATTCAGGTTGTGACGTTATATACCATGCAGCAGGTGGAGTAGGACTTGGAGTATTTAATGCTGCAAAGGAAATGAAGAAATGGGCAATTGGTGTTGATTCAGACCAAGCTCAAACAGTTCCAGATGCTAAGGATGTAATTCTTTGTTCAATGCTCAAGAGAGTTGACGTAGGAACATATTCTGCATCAAAAGACACAATAGAGAACAAATTCCAAGGAGGTAAGACATTAGTTCTTGGACTTAAGGAAGATGGAGTTGGCATCTCACCAACAGTTAACCCAGCAGTTCAGCAATCAACACTTGATCTTGCAAATAAATATAAAGAAGCTATAGTTAATGGTACTATAGTTGTACCATCTACACTTGATGATGTAAAGAAATTCCAACCAGTTGAAATTAAATAATAGTTTAAAGAAACATCTTTGGAGGTTTTCTAAAATTTAAGCTAGATGCTCCAGCATCTAGCTTTTTTAAACTTATTATTAGGGAAGGAGGATGAATATGGAAAAAGTTGTAGAAATGCGAGGAATAACTAAAGTATTTCCTGGCGTACGTGCTAACGAAAACGTAAACTTTGAACTAAGAAAAGGCGAGATACATGTTTTGCTTGGGGAAAACGGCGCAGGAAAAACAACTTTGATGAATATACTGTATGGCTTATATCAGCCTGATGAAGGAGAAATCTACATAAATGAAAAAAAAGCAAATATAAAATCCCCATCTGATGCTATCTCTTATGGAATCGGTATGGTACATCAGCATTTTATGCTTGTTCATAATTTTACGGTTGCTGAGAACATAGTTTTAGGTAAGGAACCAAGAAAATTTATTAATATGGATATGAAAAAGGCTGTTGAAGATACAAAAAAGATTGCAGATGCTTACGGATTTAAAATAGATCCTAATGCTGTAATTGAGGACATATCTGTAGGGCAGCAGCAAAAGGTAGAGATATTAAAGGCTTTATATAGAGGAGCTGAGATACTGATACTTGATGAGCCTACAGCAGTTTTAACTCCTCAGGAAATAGAAGAATTAGGTGTAATACTAAAAAATCTTGTAAAAGAAGGAAAATCAATCATTTTAATTACTCATAAGCTTAAAGAAGTAATGGGTATGAGTGATAGAGTAACCATAATAAGAAGGGGAAAGATAATTAATACTGTAAACACAAAAGAAACTAATATTGAGCAGCTTGCAGAGATGATGGTTGGAAGAAAGGTAAATCTTGTAGTTGAAAAAAAGATGGCAAACCCAAAGGAAGTTGTCTTAAAAGTTGAAAATTTAGAGGCTCATGATCATAGAGGTCTTCCTGCGTTAAAAGGAGTTAATTTTGAAGTTAGGGCAGGAGAAATACTTGGTATTGCTGGAGTAGATGGGAATGGTCAATCAGAACTTTTAGAGGTATTAACTGGGCTGAGAAAGCCAGTAGCAGGTAAAGTGGTTTTAAAAGATAAAGATATAACTGGTAAAAACCCAAGGGAGATAATGGAGGCAGGAATTAGCAATATACCTGAAGACAGACATAAAAGAGGACTTGTTTTAAAATATACTCTTGCTGAGAACTCTATTTTAGGAATACATAATAAGCAGCCTTTTGCAAAAGGAATAATGATGGATTATACAAAGATTAAGGAATTTGCAAGAAAGCTCATTGAAGAGTTTGATGTTAGGACACCTAATGAGGATGTTTTAGCTTCAAGCCTTTCAGGTGGAAACCAGCAAAAGATGGTTGTTGCAAGGGAAATAGCAAAGGATCCTGATCTTATAATTGCAGCACAACCAACCCGTGGCCTTGATGTTGGGGCCATAGAGTATATTCATAAAAGACTTGTTGAAGAAAGGGATAAAGGCAGAGCAGTATTATTAGTATCATTGGAACTTGATGAAGTAATGGCATTATCTGATAGGATTGCAGTAATTTATGATGGGAAAATAGTTGGAGTTCTTGATGCTAAAGAAGCAACAGAAAACGATCTTGGAATATTAATGGCTGGAGGAACTTTAGATACATTAAATAAAGGAGGGGTACAATGAAAAAAAATAACTCCAAAAATGATAACTTAAAAGGAATTAAAACTCTTGTTTCATCATTGTTGTTCCCCTTAATTTCAATAATAGTTGCTATGTTTGTTGCTGTTATATTTGTAATGTGGGCAAAGGATATAAGCTTTATTAAAGGTGTTCAGGTAATGTTTAAAGCAATTTGGAATGGTAGCTTTGGAAGAAGGGATAACTTCATAGAAACATTAGTATATGTAATACCTCTTCTTTTTACAGGGCTTGCAAATGCTGTTGCATTTAAGACAGGGCTTTTTAACATAGGAGTTGAAGGCGAGTTTATGATAAGTATAACTGCTGGTGCAATAGTTGGAATGATTCCAGGGATACCACCGGTTATACATATTATATTGGTATTAATTGCAGGAACACTTGCAGGTATAATATGGGCAGGGATACCAGGATATCTAAAGGCTAAAGTAGGCTCAAATGAAGTAGTTAATTCAATTATGATGAATTATATTGCCTTATATTTTTCTAACTATCTTATAATGGGGCCTTTTAACAAAAAAGGACTTGCCCAAACACCTGACATACAGCCTTCAGCGATGCTCTGGAGGTTTTTGGGAAATGATTACAGGCTGAACATAGGACTATTTATTGGACTTATAATGGTTGTTTTAGTATATTTATTATTTTGGAAAACTACATGGGGATATGAGATAAGAGCTGTTGGATTAAATCAGTATGCAGCTGAGTATGGTGGCATAAATATAAAGAAGAATATAATATTTGCAATGGCAATTTCAGGAGGAATAGCAGGACTTGGAGGAGCAGTTTATGTTTCAGGAATTCAGCATCATGCAATACAGATGGTAACATTTACTGGTTATGGATTTGATGGGATTGCAGTAGCGCTTCTTGCTAAGAACAATCCTATAGGTGTAATATTTTCAGCACTTTTATTTGGAGCTTTAAATACAAGTTCAATATCTCTTCAGATGGCAAATATTCCAAAACAGATTGTATTTTTAATACAAGCAATAATATTAATATTTGTTGCTGCTGATTATATTTATAAATGGTTAGCTGAAAAGAGAAGGAAGGGGGCACTTATGAATGAATAATGCAGGAATACCTATAGTTGTAGCACTCCTTGCATCAATGCTAAGGCTTGCAACTCCTTTAATATTTGCTGCCCTCGGAGGATTATTTTCAGAAAAATCGGGGGTTATTAACATAGGACTTGAAGGTATGCTTACAATAGGTGCTTTTTTTGCAGTTTATGGCTCTTTCATAACAAATAACCCTTGGATAGGCATTATATTTGCCATAATTTCAGGAGCTGCTGTAGCATCTATTCATGCTTTTTTAAGTATTCATCTTAAGGCAGACCAGACTATTTCTGGTGTTGCAATAAATATTTTTGCATCTGCAATTACAAGCTATTTACTTATGGTTTTATTTAAAAGACAGGGGCAGACAGATGGTGTAACATCTCTTCCATATCCAAAAGAGGCAATGCTCCATATACCTGTTATTGGAAAGTTCCTTGCAGAATTGAACTGGTATGTATTTATAGCCATAATACTTGTTGTAATTACAAACTACATATTTTATAAAACACCACTGGGACTTAGAATAAGAGCTGTTGGTGAACATCCAAAGGCAGCTGATACTTTAGGTATAAGTGTTTATGGAATAAGGTATTTATGCGTAATATTATCTGGTGCACTTGCAGGTCTTGGTGGAGCATCCCTTTCTTTAAGCAATACAAATCTTTTTAGAGAAGGTATGGTTAGTGGAAAAGGATTTATTGCAATAGCTGCAATGATTTTTGGAAATTATAAGCCTTTTGGGGCACTATGGGCTTGCTTGATATTCGCACTTGCAGATGCTTTCCAAATTGTAGCTCAAGGTTTAGGCTGGCCTTTCCCAACTGAATTTTATTCAGCAATACCTTTTATAATAACAATGATAGTTCTATCAGGGTTTGTTGGTAAAACTGTTCCACCGGCAGCTGATGGTATACCTTATGAAAAAGGAGAGAAATAAGCATCCATTAGGGTGCTTATTTTTTTATGTTAAAGGAACACTTAAAGATAATTCTGAAATATGTTATAATAAACAAGTAAGGGATATGGACTTTACAAATACGAGAAAGCTTTGGAGGTACGCTTATGAAGCTCGATTATAATCTTCAACTGAAACAAGAACAAAAGCTGATAATGACTCAAGAATTACAACTTGCAGTTAAACTCTTGCAGTTAAATTCTGTCGAGCTTAATGAGTATGTTGAAGAACAGCTTGTTGAGAATCCATTACTTGAGAGAGAAGAAAAAGAGGAAAGAGAAGAAGAAAAGGAAGAATTAGTAGAATTTATAAATTATTTAGAGGAATCAAGGGACGATGAAATAAGCTATGATGAAGATAAGGAATATGTATCACCTTTAAATTTTATAATAAAAGAAACGTCTCTTTGGGATTATTTAAGAGAACAGCTAATGCTGATACCTTTAAGCAAAAAAGACAAAAAAATAGGAGAATATATTATCGATTGTATAGATGAAAATGGATATTTAACAATTGATGAAAAAGAAACATGTGAAAAATTAGGTGTAGAGATTGAGGAAGTAAAGAGGATTATTGATTTAATTCATACCTTTGAACCTTATGGTGTTGGTGCAAGGGACATAAAAGAATGCCTAATAATTCAAATAAGAAATAAGGAAATAAATGATCCTATTTTGGAGAATATAATAAATAATATGCTTGAAGAAGTTGGACAGTGCAATATTACAAAGATTGCAAAGGAAAATGGCATAACTTATGAAAAAGCAAAGGAATATATAAATATTATAAAGGCTTTAGACCCTAAGCCAGGTATAAGATATAGTGCAAATGATGTCAGGTATATAGTACCGGATGTTATACTTGAAAAAATAGATGGAAAATATGTTGTTACTGTAAATGAAGATAGTATTCCTCATCTTAAAATAAATAGTCTATATAAAAAGCTTATAAATAATAAGAATTCACCAGAGTACCATTATGTTAAAGAAAAACTATCTTCTGCTATGTGGCTTATAAAAAGCATAGAGCAAAGGATTGATACAATTAAAAAAGTTGTATACGCAATAGTTGAATATCAAATGGACTTTTTTGAGTATGGAATAGACTTAAAACCTCTAACTTTAAAACAAATAGCAGATATGACATCCCTCCATGAGTCAACTGTTAGTAGGGCAGTTAAGGGTAAATATATACAAACTCCAAGGGGATTATTTGAACTTAAAAATTTCTTCATTAAAGGATTACAGACAAAAGGAGGGGAAGATGTTTCGGTATCAAGATTAAAAGATAGAATTAAGGAGATAATAAAAAATGAAAATAAAGAAAAACCCTATTCTGATCAACAAATTGCTGACAAAATGAACGGTGAAGGTTTTAATATATCAAGGAGAACTGTTGCAAAATATAGAGAGGAAATGAATATACCTTCCTCTTCTAAGAGAAAAACTAGATAAATAGTGAATACAGAATTGTAATTATATATTGAAAAAAAATTGAATGAATGTTATATTTAGATTGGGACATTAATTAAAGCCTATGCTTTGTCCCTAAATTATTGCTCGATATGGGACAAAATTAATCCATAGGGACATTATAAATCCAAAGGAAGTGAAATGGTGAATAATATTTTAAACTTCCAGCAGAAGATTATACCAGAAATGATTGAACTATTAAAAAAAAGATATCAAATTTTAAAAAGTATATATTATAGTCAGCCTATAGGAAGAAGGGCATTATCTCAAGAACTTAGTATGGGAGAAAGGATAGTAAGAACAGAGGTAAGTTTTTTAAAAGAGCAAGGACTTGTTGAAATAAATTCTATTGGTATGATGATAACCGAAGAAGGAAAGAATATTCTTGAAAACCTTGAGGAAATGATACACGAAATAAGTGGTCTTTCAAATATTGAAGAAACTCTAAAAAAATATCTTGGCATTTATGAAGTAAAAGTAGTTCCAGGAGATCTAGACTTAGATAGTACTGTTTTAAAAGAGATGGGAAGAATTGCAGCAGATTACGTAAAAGAATTAATTCAGGATAATTATATAATAGCGGTTACAGGCGGGAGCTCTGTAGCTCAGGTTGTAGAAAACTTCCCAAAAGTAAACAAACAAAATCTTCTTGTGATTCCTGCAAGAGGTGGGATAGGAAGAATTGTTGAAACACAGGCAAGTACCTTGGCTTCAAAACTTGCACTAAGGATTGGAGCAAGTTATAAACTTTTACATGTTCCAGATAATTTAAGCCGTGATGCACTTGAAACGATGCTGAATGAACCAGATATAAAAGATACAGTTGAAAAAATTTCAAAATCTAATATACTAATATTTGGAATTGGTAGAGCAGATGAAATGGGGAAAAGAAGAGGCTTAACAGAAGATGAAATTAAAATGCTCCTTCAAAAAGGAGCTGTAGCTGAAGCCTTTGGATGTTATTTTAATAAATATGGTAAAATTGTTGATAAAACTCCTACTATGACTTTGGATTTTGAAGATGTAAAAAACATCGATCACATAGTTGCAATTGCTGGAGGAAAGTATAAAGCTCAGGCTGTTGCAGCAGTTAGAACTAATAATCCTAATATGGTACTTGTTACAGATGAGGGTTGTGCTAAAGAACTTTTAAAGTTAAAGGATGAATCTATTACAAAGTAAAAAACTGCTAAGATTAAAAAATCATAGCAGGTAAAATATATATATAAATAAATATAGGAGGGATAATATGACTATTAAAGTCGCTATCAATGGATTTGGAAGAATAGGAAGGAATGCCTTTAAAATTGCACAAGAAAAATTAAACAGCAACGTAGAAATAGTTGCAATTAACGATTTAACAGACACTAAAACACTTGCACATCTTTTAATGTACGATTCATGCTTTGGAAAGTTCAAGGGAACTGTTGAAGCAAAGGAAAATTCTATTGTTGTTAATGGAAAAGAAATTAAAATTTATGCTGAAAAGGATCCAAAGAACTTACCATGGAAGGAACTTGGAGTAGACATTGTTATTGAATCAACAGGACTTTTTACAAAAAAAGAAAAAGCAGTAGCACACATTGAAGCAGGTGCAAAAAAGGTTATAATTTCAGCTCCTGCAACTGATGAAGATATTACTATAGTTATGGGTGTTAATGAAAATATGTATGACCCAGCAAACCATCATGTAATATCTAATGCATCTTGTACAACAAACTGTCTTGCTCCTTTTGCAAAGGTTATTGATGAAAAGTTTGGAATAGTAAAAGGTTTAATGACAACAGTTCACTCATATACTAATGACCAAAGAATTCTTGACTTACCACATAAGGATTTAAGAAGAGCAAGAGCAGCTGCTGAATCAATAATACCAACAACAACTGGAGCAGCAAAGGCTGTAGGTAAAGTTCTTCCAAACCTTAAGGGTAAGTTAAATGGATTTGCATTAAGAGTTCCAACTCCAACAGTTTCAGTTACTGACCTTGTATGTGAAGTTTCAAAGCCAACAACTGTTGAAGAAGTAAATGCAGCATTAAAGGAAGCTGCAGAAGGTCCATTAAAGGGAATACTTGGCTATGAAGAACAGCCACTTGTATCAATTGATTTCAGAGGAGATGAAAGATCATCAATAGTTGACGCACTTTCAACTATGGTTATTGAAGGTAACATGGTTAAGGTTGTATCTTGGTACGACAATGAATGGGGTTATTCAAATAGAATAGTTGATCTTGTAAATTACGTAGCTGAAAGATTATAATACATAATATATTCCGGGCTGCGGCCGGATGTTATACTGGGATTATGGAAAAGATGTCCGGTTTTTTAAGGCCGGACATTACTTTTATAAAATAAGAAGGAGTGATATTATGAATAAAAAGACAGTTAGAGATATCGATGTAAAAGGTAAAAAGGTTATAGTTAGATGTGATTTCAATGTTCCACAGGATAAAGAAGGAAATATTACAGATGATAGAAGAATAGTTTCTGCTCTTCCAACAATTAAATACTTGTTAGATAATAATGCAAAAGTTATTTTAATGTCTCATCTTGGAAGACCAAAGGAAGGCTATGATGCAAAATATAGCTTAAAGCCTGTTGCAAAGAGGTTATCAGAGCTTTTAAACATAGATGTAAAACTTGCTGAGGATAAAGAAGTTGTTGGAGAAAATGCAGTTAGACTTACTAATGAAATGAAAGAAGGAGAAGTTGTCCTACTTGAAAACGTTAGATTTATTCCAACTGAAACAAAGAATGATATGGAATTTGCAAAAAAATTAGCATCTCTTGCTGATATATTTGTAAATGATGCCTTTGGTACAGCACATAGAGCACATTCTTCAACTGCAGGTATAGCAAGTTACCTTCCAGCAGTTGCAGGCTTTTTAATTGAAAAAGAAATCAGTATTATGGGTAAAGCTCTTGAAAACCCAGAAAGACCATTTGTTGCAATATTAGGTGGTGCAAAGGTTTCAGACAAAATTGGAGTTATAAATAATCTCCTTGAAAAGGTTGACAAATTAATAATTGGTGGTGGTATGGCCTATACTTTCCTAAAAGCGCAGGGAATTAATGTTGGAAAATCACTTGTTGAAGAGGATAAAGTTGAATATGCAAAACAGATGATAGACAAAGCAAATGAAAAAGGAGTTAAGTTATTCCTTCCTGTTGACCATGTTGTTGCTAAGGAATTTAAAGCCGATGCTGAGTGGAAAATATCAAAAACAGAGGTTCCAGAAGGTTATATGGGGCTTGATATAGGTCCAGATACTGTAAAGCTTTTTGAAGAAGCAGTTTTAGATGCAAAGACAGTTATATGGAATGGACCTATGGGAGTATTTGAAATGCCAGCTTTTGCAAATGGAACTAAAAAGGTTGCAGAAGCATTATCTAAAGTTAATGGTACAACTATAATTGGAGGAGGAGACTCAGCAGCAGCTGTTGAACAGCTTGGATATGCTGATAAGATGACTCATATTTCAACTGGTGGAGGAGCATCCCTTGAATTTTTAGAGGGACTTGAACTTCCAGGAATAGCTGCTTTAAATAATAAATAAGTAAGTTGAAAGAGGTTGATAAAATGAGAAAGCCTATAATTGCTGGTAATTGGAAGATGAATAAAACTGGTAAAGAAGCTGCACAATTAGTTTTAGCATTAATAGATAAGGTAAAGGATGCAAAATGTGAGGTTGTATTATGCCCTCCTTTTACATCACTTTCACAGGTAGTTACTTTGGTTGAAAACACAAACATAAAAGTTGGAGCACAAAACATGTATTATGAAGAAAGTGGTGCTTTTACTGGAGAAGTTTCACCATTAATGTTAAAAGAGCTTGGAGTGAAGTATGTTATATTAGGACATAGTGAAAGAAGGCAATACTTTAAAGAAGATGATGAGCTTATAAATAAAAAGGTGAAAGCTTGCTTTCTATATGGTTTAACTCCAATATTGTGTGTTGGTGAAACATTAGAACAAAGAGAAAAAGGAGAGACCTTTGAATTAATAAAAACACAGCTTCAAAAGGACTTAAAGGATGTAAGTGCAGAGGATGTTGCAAGTATGGTAATTGCTTATGAACCTATCTGGGCAATAGGCACTGGTAAAACAGCAACTGCACAGGATGCAAATGATGTTATTAAATTTATAAGACAAAACATTAAAGAGATGTATGACGAAAATACTGCACAGTCCATTAGAATACAGTATGGAGGAAGCGTTAAGGCTTCAACAATAAAAGAACAGATGGCACAAAGCGATATAGATGGAGCATTAGTTGGAGGAGCAAGTTTAAAAGCAGATGAGTTCGCAGCTATCGTTAACTATTAAGGAGGATTATGATGCAAAACAGACTTCGTATGCTACTTATTCTCGATGGATGGGGAATAAATGAAAGAAAAGATGGGAATGCTATAGCTAATGCAAATACAAAGAATTTCAGCTATTATTGGAACAATTACCCTCATACAACTTTAAATGCTAGTGGCCTTGATGTTGGATTGCCAGAGGGGCAGATGGGTAACTCTGAAGTTGGGCATCTTAATATTGGGGCAGGACGTATAATTTATCAGGAATTTACAAGGATAAATAAAGAGATAAATGAAGGAAGATTTTTCAAAAATGAAGCATTTTTAAATGCTATTGAGAATGTTAAAAAATATAATACTAAAATGCATCTTTACGGTTTGCTATCTGATGGAGGAGTACACAGCCATATTGATCATCTTAAAGCCTTATTAAAGCTTTGTAAAGATAAAGGATTAAAGGAAGTTTATGTTCATTGCTTCCTTGATGGACGTGATGTTCCTCCTCAAAGTGCACTTACTTATATTGATGAACTTGAAAATTATATGAAAGAAATTGGAGTAGGAAAGATAGCTACAATTTCAGGAAGATACTATGCAATGGATAGGGATAAAAGATGGGAGAGAGTGCAGCTTGCATACAATGCCTTAGTTAAAGGTGAAGGAGAAATAGCAAGCAGTGCGAAGGAAGCAGTTGAAAAGTCTTATAGTGAAAACAGGGTAGACGAATTTGTGCTTCCAACTGTAATCGTAGAGGATAGCAGACCAATTGCTAAGATTGAAGAGAATGACTCTGTTATATTTTTTAACTTTAGACCTGATAGAGCAAGAGAAATTACAAGAGCATTTGTTGATAAAGAATTTGAAGGGTTTAATAGGGACTATATAAGGGTATACTATGTTTGTATGACATTATATGATAAAACAATAAATAATGTTGATATTGCATACAAACCAGAAAAATATATTAATTCATTAGGAGAATATTTAAGTAAAAATGGTATAAAACAACTTAGAATTGCAGAAACTGAAAAATATGCTCATGTTACCTTTTTCTTTAATAGTGGCATTGAAGCTCCTTATGCAAACGAAGATAGAATATTAATACCATCACCAAAGGTTCCGACTTACGATATGCAGCCAGAGATGAGTGCTTATATTGTTACTGAAAGGGTTTTAAAGGAGATAGACGAAGATAAATATGATTTTATAGTCTTAAATTTTGCTAATCCGGATATGGTTGGGCATACAGGAGTTTATAATGCTGCTGTTGCTGCAATTAATGCTGTTGATGAATGTATTGGCAAGGTAGTTAATAAGGTTCTTGAAAAGAATGGGGTTGTTTATATTACAGCAGATCATGGAAATGCTGAACAGATGATTGATTATGAAACTGGAGAGCCATATACGGCTCATACAACAAATAAAGTTCCTTTTATAGTAATTGGTGAAGGTGATGTAAAATTAAGGGATGGGGGAAGGCTCTGTGATATTTCACCAACAATATTAAAATCAATGGGTCTTGCCATCCCTGAAGAGATGACAGGAGAGCCAATTATTTTATAGGAGGATGATTTTGTGAGAAAATATGTTGAAATTATCGATGTATTTGCAAGGGAAGTATTAGACTCAAGATCAAATCCTACAGTAGAGGTTGAAGTTGAGCTTGAGGATGGTACAGTAGGACGCGCTATTGTTCCTTCAGGTGCTTCAACTGGAGAATTTGAAGCTGTTGAACTTAGGGATAAAGACAGCAGACGCTATAAGGGAAAAGGTGTATTAAAAGCTGTACAGAACGTAAACGAAGTAATAGCTCCAGAACTTATTGGAATGAATGCCTTAGAGCAGATAGAAATTGATAAAATGTTAATTGAACTTGATGGAACTGACAATAAAGGGAATTTAGGAGCTAATGCAATACTTGGTGCTTCTCTTGCTGTGGCTATTGCATCTGCAAAATATCTTAAACTTCCACTTTACAGATATTTAGGTGGTGTAAAGGCAAGAGTTCTTCCTGTACCAATGATGAATATATTAAATGGTGGCAAACATGCAGATAATAACGTAGATATTCAAGAGTTTATGATAATGCCAGTAGGTGCAGAAAGGTTCTCAGAGGCTTTAAGAATGTGCTCTGAGGTATATCATACCTTAAAAGGAGTTTTACATTCAAAGGGATATAATACATCGATAGGAGATGAGGGTGGTTTTGCCCCAAATCTTAGCTCAAATGAAGAGGCTATTAAAGTTATATTAGAAGCAGTTGAGAAGGCGGGCTATAAAATAGGTGAGGATATAGCGATTGCAATAGATGCTGCTGCTTCAGAGTTTTATAATAAAAAAGATAATAAATACCATCTTGAAGGGGAAGGAAAGGTATTAACTCCTTCTGAAATGATTGATTACTATGAAGACATTATTAAAAAATATCCTATAATATCCCTTGAAGATGGATTAGCAGAAGATGATTGGGACGGATGGAAGGAGCTAACTAATAGGCTTGGAAATAAGGTTCAGCTTGTAGGGGATGACCTGTTTGTTACAAATACAAAACGCCTTTCAAAGGGAATTGAAATGGCAGTTGCAAACTCCATTTTAATAAAACTTAACCAAATAGGTACTTTAACAGAAACTATTGAGGCAATTGAGATGGCTCAAAGAGCTGGCTACACAGCAATAGTTTCACACCGTTCAGGAGAAACAGAGGATACAACAATAGCAGATTTTGTTGTTGCAATGAATACTGGGCAGATTAAAACCGGAGCTCCAGCAAGAACAGATAGGGTAGCTAAATATAACCAGCTCCTTAGAATTGAAGAAGAATTAGGTGAGAGTGCAATATATTTGGGGAAAAATTTTAGGAGACATATATAAGTAAAATTAACCAATTATATACAAATAATGGAGGATATTATCCTCCATTATTTGTATATAATCAATATTAAGTGTAACATATTTGCTAAATTTTCTGGAGATAAAAGTAAAATTTAATTGTTTTTATTTATATATTGTGATAAAATATCTTATGTTTTAAAATAATATTGGAGGTGTTTTTAATGAAAATAGCATTTATGATTATTCACGTTTTAATATGCCTTGCAATCATAGCTGTAGTGCTTTTACAGCCAGCAAAAGTTCAAGGCTTATCATCAGCAATAGCTGGTGGGGCTGAAACATTCTTTGGGAAGAATAAGGCAAGAACTTATGAAGGAAAACTTTCAAAACTAACTACTATACTTATGGTATTATTTGTCTTATCTTCAATGCTACTTGTGTATCTTCTAAATAAATAGAAAGGGGAGGGGTATTGTGAACAATTCTGTTCTTATTTTTGCTCCAATAACAGGAGTTATTGGTTTGATTTTTGCAGTTTTACTTGCAAGAAGAATAATGAAGTTTGAGCCAGGTACTGAAAGGATGAAGGAAATATCTGATTACATACACGAAGGTGCTATGGCATTTTTAAAAAGAGAATATAGAACTCTTTCAATTTTTATCGTTGTAGTTTTCTTTATTTTAGGAATTTTTATAAACTGGATTACAGCTATTTGTTTTGTTAATGGAGCTATTTTTTCTATACTTGCTGGTTATTTTGGAATGCAGGTTGCAACAAGAGCAAACTGCAGGACTGCAAATGCAGCAAGAACAAGTCAAAATAAAGCTCTTGAGGTTGCATTCTCAAGTGGTGCAGTAATGGGAATGTCCGTTGTTGGACTTGGACTTTTAGGAGTTGGCTTTTTATATTATGTAATTAGAGATGCCAACATAATAACAGGTTTTGGTCTTGGAGCAAGCTCTATTGCACTTTTTGCTCGTGTTGGTGGAGGAATATATACAAAGGCTGCGGATGTTGGTGCAGACCTTGTTGGAAAAGTTGAAGCTGGTATACCAGAAGATGACCCAAGAAATCCAGCAGTTATTGCAGACAATGTTGGAGATAACGTTGGAGACGTTGCTGGAATGGGGGCTGATTTATTTGAATCTTATGTTGGATCTATAATTTCAACATTAACTCTTGGTGCAGTACTTTATAAAGCAGGAGAAGGAGTTATCTATTCATTAACATTAGCTTCAATTGGAATAATAGCTTCTATCATTGGATCTTTGTTAGTTAGGGGAAATGAAAGATCAAATCCTCAAAAGGCATTAATGAATGGAACTTATATTAGTGGTATTCTTGTTATTATAGCATCTGGTGTTTTAAGTAAGATGATATTTAATAATTTAAATGCATTTTTTGCTGTAACAGCAGGAATAGTAGTTGGTATCCTTATAGGACAACTTACAGAAATATATACTTCAGCAGATTATAGATATGTTAAAAGGATTGCTCAGCAATCTGAAACTGGACCTGCAACAACTATTATTTCAGGTTTTTCTGTTGGAATGTATTCAACTGTACTGCCAATATTTTTTATAGCTATAGCAATACTCATAGCATTCTTTATAATGGGTGGTACTTCAAACGAAACTGAAGTATTAAAAGGTCTCTTTGGTATATCACTTGCAGCATTAGGAATGCTCTCAACGACAGGTATGACAGTTGCAGTTGATGCTTATGGACCTGTTGCTGATAATGCTGGAGGAATTGCTGAAATGGCGGAGCTTCCACATGATGTAAGAAAGGTTACTGATACATTAGATTCCGTTGGAAACACAACTGCAGCTATTGGAAAAGGATTTGCTATAGGTTCTGCAGCTTTAACAGCATTAGCACTTTTTGCATCCTATTCTCAGGCAGTTGGTCTTAAGACTATTGACCTTCTAAGCCCTGTAACTCTTGTTGGAGTTTTAGTAGGTGGAGTTATACCATATTTATTCGCAGCACTTGCAATGGATGCTGTTGGAAAAGCAGCAAACCACATGATTGAGGAAGTTAGAAGACAGTTTAAGACAATACCTGGGCTTATGGAAGGTAAAGCAAAACCAGAGTATGGAAAATGCGTTGATATTTCTACAGCAGCAGCTCTTAAAGAAATGGTTCTTCCAGGTGTTTTGGCAGTTTTAGTTCCTATAGTTGCGGGTTTGCTATTAGGACCTGAAGCTCTTGGAGGACTTGTTGCTGGGGCAGTTGTATCAGGTGTTCTTGTTGCAATATTCATGGCAAATGCAGGTGGAGCATGGGATAATGCTAAGAAGTTTATAGAAACTGGAGAGCATGGAGGAAAGGGAAGTTTTGCTCATAAAGCAGCAGTTGTTGGAGATACTGTTGGAGACCCATTTAAGGATACAGCAGGACCTGCAATGAACATATTAATAAAACTTATGACAATAGTATCACTTGTTTTTGCTCCATTGTTTGTTAAATTTGGAGGAATAATATTAAAAATAATAAAATAACAATGTAATGACAAAGCCACCTAAATATACTGCAAGGTGGCTTTTTTTTGTTTTGTTTAAAAAAATGTATATTTTATATAATTTTTTTGACATATACTAAAATATAAATTATCATTAATAAAATAGGAAATAATATAAAAGATGCCAAAGAATACATTATAAATAGGAGAGTGAATCTATGAGTAAAATAAAGGAAAATATAATATCTTTTATGAGAGAAGAAGCTTATAAACCTATGACTGCGGAGGAACTTTCAGAAGTTTTTGAAATAAATTATAAAGAACTAAAAACTTTTTATAAGCTTCTTGATGATATGGAAGAAGAAGGATACATAGTTAAAACAAGAAAAAACCGATATGGTGTACCTGAAAGGATGAACCTTGTTGTTGGAAAGCTTCAAGGGAATCAAAAGGGTTTTGGATTTTTAATACCAGATGAAGAAGGAATTGAAGATATATACATTGCAGCTGAAAATATGAACGGGGCAATGAATAATGACAGAGTAATAGCAAGGATAATAAAAGAAAATATTCCAAATAAAAGAGTTGAAGGAGAGATAATAAGGATATTAAAAAGAGCTAACACTCAAATAGTTGGGACCTTTGAAAAAAGCCAGAACTTTGGATTTGTTGTTCCGGATGATAAGAGAATTTATCAGGATATTTTCATACCTAAAGCTGATATAAATGGAGCTAAAACAGGACATAAAGTTGTTGTTGAAGTAACTAAATGGCCAGAAAAGAGAAGAAACCCGGAAGGGAAGATAATAGAAATATTAGGTAGTAAAGATAAGCCTGGAGTTGATATTTTATCTATAATCAAAAAGTATGGACTCCCTGAAAATTTTCCAGAGGAAGTTGAAGAGTATGCAAAAGCAATAGATGAGGAAATACCTGAAAAGGAAATAAAAAGAAGAAGAGATTTGAGAAATTTAAAGATAGTTACAATTGATGGAGAAGATGCTAAGGATCTTGATGATGCTGTATCAATTGAAAAGCTTCCAAATGGAAGATATAGGCTTGGAGTACATATAGCCGATGTTACATATTATGTTAAAGAAAAGTCTCCCCTTGATAAAGAAGCCTTTGAAAGAGCAACAAGTGTTTATCTTGTAGATAGAGTTATACCTATGCTTCCTAAAAAATTATCAAACGGACTTTGCAGCTTAAATCCAAAGGTTGATAGGCTAACTTTATCCTGCATGATGACAATAGATTCAACAGGTAAAGTTATTGAACATGAGATATTTGAAAGTATAATTAAAACAAGCGAAAGGATGACTTACACTGACGTTACTAAGATATTAAAATATAATGATGAAGAAACGATTAAAAGGTATGAGTATTTATATGAGGACTTTAAACTAATGGAAGAACTATGTAACATACTTTATAACAAAAGAATGCAAAGGGGTGCATTGGATTTTGATTTTGAAGAGTGTAAAATAATACTTGATGAAAATGGAAGACCAATAGAAATTAAACCCTATGAAAGGGAAATAGCAAACAGGATTATAGAGGAATTTATGATTGTATGCAATGAAACTGTAGCAGAATATATGTATTGGGCGGGTATGCCTTTTGTTTATCGAATACACGAAAAACCCGATGAGGAAAAAATACGCCTTTTTAGTGAATTCATATATAATCTTGGCTACTATTTAAGACCGACTGCAGAAATGCATCCTAAAGTTTTGCAGGAGGTTTTAAATGCTGCAAAAGATAAGCCGGAAGAAGTTATTATTGACACTCTGCTTTTAAGATCGCTAAAACAGGCAAAATATTCACCAGAATGTAGCGGCCACTTTGGACTTGCATCGAAGTACTATTGCCATTTTACATCTCCAATAAGAAGATACCCTGATCTTGCAATACATAGGATTATTAAAGATTATATAAATGGTAAAATAGATGAAAAGAAGATGAAAAAGTATACTAAGTTTGTAGAAAAGGCATCAAAACAAAGCAGTGATATGGAAAGGGTGGCACAGGAGGCTGAAAGGGAAACAGATGATCTTAAAAAGGTTGAATATATGTCTGAGAGGATTGGAGAAATTTACGATGGAATAATATCCTCTGTAACCTCCTTCGGAATGTTTGTTGAACTTCCTAATACAATTGAAGGGCTTGTGCATATAAGCAATATGGACGATGACTATTACATCTATGATGAAAAACGTTATACTTTAATTGGAGAGAAGTTTAAAAAGATTTACAGGCTTGGAGATAAAGTAAAGGTTAAAGTCATAAAAACAGATATTGAAAACAGAACTATTGATTTTACTCTAGTTGAAGAATAAATTAAATTAAGGGGGAGGGGTTTTGACTTTACATCTAAAATATGATATATTGACAATAGAGATTTATTTGCTATAATAATATAATGCATATTGATATTTATGGTGATGATATGGGAAGTGAGAGAAAAAACCTTGCAGAAAATAGAAAGGCAAGGCATGATTACTTTATTGAAGAAACTTATGAAGCAGGTATTGAGCTTTTTGGAACAGAAGTAAAATCTGTAAAGCTTGGAAAGGCAAACTTAAAGGATAGTTATGCAGAGATTAAAAACAATGAAATATTTGTATATAACATGCATATAAGTCCTTATGAGAAGGGGAATATATTCAACAGAGATCCGCTAAGGCCTAAAAAGCTTTTGATGCATAAAAACGAGATAAGAAGGCTCTCTGGTTATGTTTCACAGAAAGGTTATACTTTAGTTCCCATAGCTTTATATCAGGTTAGAGGTCTTGTTAAAGTTGAACTTGCCCTTGCAAAAGGTAAAAAGCTCTATGACAAACGTGAAGACATTGCAAAGCGTGATGCCCAAAGAGAAGTAGAGAAACATTTTAAAGAAAGATATAGATAACAAGGGGGCGTTTTGGCTTTCGACGGGGGTAATAGGGATTTAGGAAGCGAGTCGAGGATCCTGGTGCCTCGTTAAAAAACTGGGAATTAAATATAAACGCAAACGATAATTTAGCTCTCGCTGCCTAAGCTGCAGCGCGTCAGCCTGAGAGGCCCACGACTCAGAGTCTGGCGTCGACAGTGGGGTACCGAGCTCTACTAAGCTTTGCGTAGAGAACGGAATTTATGAAGCTACTGAACCTAAGAGCCTGTCTTTGGGCGCTTAGGAGAGGGAATGTTAAAACAAAGACTGCACTCGGAGATGCCTAAGTTTCTATGCTTTCGGACAGGGGTTCAATTCCCCTCGCCTCCACCATATTTGAACAACACATTGATACAATAGTTAGAAGCCTTGAGAAATAAGGGCTTTTTTCATAAATTGTAATTTAGATGAAAGTCATTTCAGTATGAGTAGTATTTTTTATATAAAAATAAGAAGATTGTTTTAAGAAAGTTTTATGTAACTAACTAACCTAAAATTTAAAATAATTTCCCTGTTTTTTTATTTTAGAGGTCTTAAAATAGGATTATAAACTAAAATAAAAGGATGGTTGTTTATGAAGGTAGGAAGAAATGATCCATGCCCATGTGGTAGTGGTAAAAAATACAAAAAGTGTTGTATAGATAAAATATACTCAGAGGTGAGCTTTAATAATTTTAGAAATTTTCTTTTAGAATTATGGTCTTATGAAGAAGTAAAAGAAATGAGTAATGAAGAAATAATTGAAAAATTACAAAGCATAGGAATAATGTTTAATAAAGAAATATTTTTAAAAGATATAGAAAGATACTATTCTGCAGAGCAGATATATGAAAATTGGTTTAATACTTATAATGTGACAGCTAAAGGAAGAGATGAAGATTTTCCTTTTTATGCAGCTTGGGTATTATGGGAAAGGCTTGCTCCAGAAAATGTTTTATCCATGGAGCAAATGGCAGATTTGATTGAAGAAGGATATCAATATTTAGATGTTAATAAATCAATTTTGGCATGCGATAAATGGTTAAAAGTTTGGGAAGGGATAAAATATAGAATAAGAACAGATTTTAATACTCTTGAATATTTGGATAAAGAGTATTGTGGAAGTTTTGACATAAGGGACTTTTGTCAAGAATTAGAGAGTGAGTTATATAATGCAGGGATTGATGAACCAAAATATTTTGAAATCAGAATCAAATATTGTAAAGAATTTCTACACTATTTCTGGAATGAAAATGAGGAATTAATTCATCAGATGAGGAGAGCGATAATTGAGTCTTTAGTTAGATTAAATAAATTAGAAGAAGCAAAAAAAGAATGTGAAAAATTAATATTAGATTTTCCTAAGAATCCTTGGAGTTATATTGCTTATGGTGATGTATATTGTTTGTATGAAAGCGATATATATGATGCTGTTAAAGCAAGGGAATTCTACCAAAAAGGGCTTTCTGTAGCTACAGGGAATGAAGAGAAAGAAATTATTAAGGAAAGATTAAGAGATTTATGTTAATATAATTGTTAATAATATATAAGTTAATAATTGACGTTTTGCTATTGAAGTAATTTTTATGTATTTAAAATTTGGTATTTTATGTCAATTGTTGTGGCGAGCAAAATATTCAGATGCCCGTCATTGCTAATTTTGGATCTTTGTCAAAGCTAAGGGCGAGTATTTGATTAGAATGCTTGTCCTTTCTTGTTTGAGAGTGATTTTAGAAAGATGGATTGGGTTGTGGAGAGTGCCCCATAAAAAATTGAACGACAAAAAGACCAACGGGAGTTGGATTGTTAAAATATTTTATCAGAATTGAACAACACGTTGATACGATAGATAAAAGCTCTGAGAAATCAGGGCTTTTTTGTTTTGTAGAAAAAATATACTTGGAGGCGATGGGAATATAATATATAAAAATTTTCTAAAAAAGAAAGGAAATAGGTGGATGTGTATAATTAAGTAAATAAAGATTATTTTTACGTTTTAAGTTCAATTTTAAATTAAAAAGTAGGTTGTCTAAAAACTTAGTTATTATGTGCAAGAGAGTATTCTTAAATAAAATTTATGAATAATTCAGGACTAATTTTATAGAAGTTAAATTTTCTTGAACTAGATGAAAAATGATTAAAATTTGTTTTTTAGTTAACTCCATATTGTAAATGTCAATATATAAAATTACCCGAAAAAGGGAAGATTTTTTCCCCAGCAAGAATGGAAGGATATGCAATAGGAAGGCAAAATGGCTGGCTATCACCAAATGACATTAGAGAATTAGAGGATATGAACCCAATACCAGATGGCCAAGGAGGCGATATTTATCTTGTAAATGGCAATATGATACCTGCAAATAAAGCTAAAGATGGGGAAGGTGGTGAAATATTTAATGGGACAGATGGAGAGAAGGACGATAAATCTTGAAGAATTAAGGGTTAATAATACAAAGCAAGATAGTGACGAAGTCAGAGTTATTGAAGGACATGCAGCAGTATTTGATAAATGGAGTGAAGAATTGGGTCTTTTAGTGCCTTTCAAAGAAAAAGTCTTAAAAGGAGCATTTAAAGAGAGCATAGAGAAGGACGATATAAGGGCACTTTTTAATCATGATGCAAATTTTGTCCTTGGAAGAAACAAATCAGGAACTCTATTTTTAGAAGAAGATGAAAAAGGGTTAAAGGTTAGAATAATTCCACCAGATACTCAGTGGGCAAGAGACTTATTAGTTTCAATAGAAAGGGGCGATATTAGCCAGATGTCCTTTGGATTTACAGTTCTTGAGGATAGATGGGGCTATCAGGATGGAATAGACGTTAGAGAACTTGTAAAAGTAAAGCTATTTGATGTATCACCAGTAACATTTCCAGCCTATACTGAAACAGATGTTGGAGTAAGAACCATCTTAGATGAATACAACAGGCGAAAACAAACAAGAATTGATGAAGAAAGGATGAAAAATATTAAAAAGTTGCAGTTATTAAAGAAAAAATATGAACTTTTAGGAAAGTAGTGCTTAAATTAGGCACTTTTTTTATTACTTAAAAACAGGAGGTAGATAAAATGGATAAGATTAAAGAAATGCAGGCAAAAAGAGAAGAACTGAGGCTAAAGGCAGTTGAACTTATTGAAAAAGCCGAAAGAGAAGGAAGATACCTAACTGAAGAAGAGGAACAGAGAATAAAAGAATATGAAGAAGGCATAAAAAGATGGGACGATACTATTGAAAATGTAAGAAAGTTTATGGTGGTTGACACTGTGAAAGACAGAGAACCTATTCAAAATGAATCAGTTAAGGATGAAAAAAGGTTTAATTCCTTTGGAGAACAGCTAATGGCTGTGTATAGGGCCGCTGCACCTGATGGGAAAGTTGATTCAAGGCTAACAACAAGGGCAGCACTTGGGCTTAATGAATCAGTTCCTTCAGATGGAGGATTTTTAGTTCAAAAGGATTTTGTATCAGAACTTTTAAAAAGAACTTATGAAACAGGTATTTTAGCATCAAGGGTTAGAAGAATACCAATATCAACTAATTCTAATGGATTAAAAATAAACGCAGTTGATGAAACAAGTAGAGCCAATGGTTCAAGATGGGGTGGTGTTCAAACCTACTGGGAAAATGAAGCAGAACAGATTATATCATCAAAGCCTAAATTTAGAACTATGGATCTATCATTAAAGAAACTAACAGGTCTTTGCTATGCAACAGATGAACTACTTCAGGATGCTGCTGCACTTGAAAGTGTAATTAGACAGGCATTTGCAGAGGAATTTGGATTTAAAATTGATGATGCCATTATAAACGGAACAGGCAGCGGCCAGCCACTTGGAATATTAAACTCTGATGCACTTGTAAAGGTTTCAAAGGATAATGGACAAACAGATATAATAACTGTTGAGAATCTACTTAATATGTGGGCAAGACTGTGGGCAAGAAGCAGGTCAAATGCTGTATGGTTTGTAAATCAAGAGTTAGAGCCTATTTTATACACCCTAAAGGTTGGAGATAAACCAGTGTATATTCCAGCAGGCGGATTATCTGAAGCACCATATGCTACACTTCTTGGAAGGCCAGTTGTTCCAATTGAGCAGTGCTCACAAGTTGGAGAAATAGGAGATATTATTTTAGCTGATATGAGCCAGTATCTATTAATTGATAAAGGCGGAATAAATGCTGCAAGCTCAATTCATGTAAGATTCCTTTATGATGAGAATGTATTTAGATTTATTTATAGAGTAGATGGACAGCCACTATGGAATAAGCCGCTAATGCCTTATAAGGGAAGCGGGGCAATAAGCCCATTTGTAGCACTTGCAAAGAGAAACTAAGGGGGTAATAGAGAATGAAGATAGTTGATTTAAAAGTGCCAGGGACGATATTTTCATCACTTGTTAGCACAAATGAGATAGAACTTAAAAACTATAAGGAAGTAACATTTTTAATAGAAAGTGGAGAAGGAGCAGAAGGGATATCTACAGTTACTATACAAGGTAGAAAAGGTGTAGATGGAGAGGCCCTTGATGTTCCTTTTTTATTTGCTGAAAAGAATAATGAGCTTGTTGAAGTTGAAGAATCAGGTAAAACAATAACAGTTGGTGGAACATCAGGTGCAGTCAAGTTTTATAGGGTAAAGGTAAGCGATATGCTCTTAGCTTCAAAGGAAGTTGATAGAATAAAGCTAAATTTAACTAAAATTGACGGTTCAACTGTTGTAGGTGCAATTTATGCTATATTAGACAACCCAAGATATTCAGAATGAGGGTGGTTAAATGAATCTTAAGGTTATTGAAGGCCCTACAGATGAAGTTGTATCTTTGGAGGAAGCAAAGAGTCATTTAAGAATTGATGGGGATGATGAGGACATCCTCATCTTTTCATATATTAAAGCCGCAAGGGAGTATGCAGAGATATTTACAGGAAGAAGCTTTGTAGAGAAAACTTATGAGTATATAACAAATCCAAAAGAAAAGTATTCATATATTGAACTTCCAATGCCGCCTCTTATTGAAGTATTGGAAATTTTATATATTGATAAAAACAACCAAGAATTAAAATTAACCGAAGGATATGACTATTATATTCTAAAAGGATATGATGAAAGTTTAATATACCCAAGTTTAGAGAGAGGGTGGCCTAATGATATTTTTGATTTGTTTGGTAATTTAAAAATAAGGTACAAGGCAGGTTATAGTGAAGCACCTATGCCAGTTAAGCAAGCGATACTCATATTAACATCTCACTTTTACGAAAATAGAGAGAACTTAACGATAAAGGACTATAAGGAAATTCCCTTTGGGGTATCATCACTTTTAAGACCATTTTGGGTTCCAAGGTGGTGAAAGATTGAATATTGGTGATATGAGACACAGAATTACAATACTAAAACCAGTAAATGCTACTGATGATAATGGCTTTGAAACAGAAACCTATGAAAATTTTAGGACAGTATGGGCATCTATATCAAACCTTCATGGCAGAGAATACTTTGAAGCTGCAACTTCAAATGCAGAAAAAACTGTAAAGTTTACAATAAGGTATATAGATGGGATAGATAACAGCATGAGAATATCCTTTGGAGGAAAACAATATGAAATAACCTTCATAGATAATATAAAGTATGAAAATAGATTTATTGAAATAAGGGCTTTGGAGGTTGATAGCATTGGCTAAAATAGAGCTTGAAGGTATGCAGGAACTTATAGACAGAGTAAATAAACTTGGCACAAAGGGAGAAGTTATTAAAAAGAATACACTAATAAATGCAGGGACACTTGTTAAGAATGCAATGGAAAAGAAGGCACCAAGATCTATTTTAAATAAAAAACACATGGCGGATAATATTAAAATGTCAGATATAGAGAAGGAAAATGGAGTAGATTATATAAAAATAGGCCCAAATAAAGGGGATAATTCGGAGTTTTTTTATTCTAAATTTACTGAATGGGGAACAAGTAAAATTCCTGCACAGCACTGGGCTGAAAATTCTGTATTAGAAAATAAAAAAGAAATCAATGAAATTATTGTAGAAGAGTTAAAGAGGGGGCTTGAGGATGATTCGTAAAATAATAGTTGAAGCACTAAAGCCTCTTAATGTTCCAGTTACCTTTCAAAAGTATAGCGGAAAAGCTGATACTTATATTACTTTCCATGAATATTTTGAAACGGGAGAAGAATATGAGGATGATGAAGAAACTTTAACAGCTCATTATGTTCAAATTGATATATGGTCAAAGAATGATTATGAAGAATTGGTGAAAAAGGTAAAAGAAAACCTGACAAAGATAGGCTTTAAAAGAATAAATGAAGTAGACCTTTATGAGGAAGATACAAAAATCTATCATAAAGGTCTTAAATTTTATTATCTTGAAGAAAGGTAAGGTGATAATATGGCAAGGCAGATAGGGCTTAGAGATATTCATATAGCAAAGCTTACTAAGGACGATTCAACAGGGGTTACTTATGAAACACCAATAAAACTTGAGAGGGCGATTAGTGCCAAGATAACACCTAAAATAACTTCTGAAAACATATATTCTGATGATTCAGTAGAGGATGTTATATCTTCCTTTGAAGGAATTGACGTTGAAATAGAATTGAATCAGCTTTCACTTGAAAGTAGAGCAATCCTACAAGGTGCCAAGGTTGTTAAAGGCGTTTTAATTGAAAGTAAAGATGATTTAGCACCAACAATTGCAATGGGTTTTAAATCCAAAAAGACTAATGGTAAGTATAGGTATGTGTGGCTTTTAAAAGGCAAATTTGAACTTGTATCAGATGAATATGATACTGAAGCAGAAAAGCCAAAGCCACAAAGTGCAAAGCTTAAGGGTAAATTTTATTCAAGGGATTATGATGGGAACTATAGGTTTATAGCTGATGAAGATAAACAGGGAGTGGATGCAAGTATTATAAATGGATGGTTTGATGCTGTGGTGAGTGAGCCCAATATTTAAAATTTATCTTGCCGTAATGATTAAAAGGTTATATAATAAAATTAAAGAAAAAGACGGTGAAACCCAGCCGTATAAATGGGAGTTAAAAAAGTCGGTAAAACCTCGGCCGTATAAATGAGGAGTTAAAAAAGTCGGCAAACCCAAGCCGTATAAATGGGAGTTAAAAAAGTAATAGGGTAGCCTAAGTGCTATCCTATTTTTCTGTAATAGAGGTGGACAAATGGCTAAAAAAATTTATTTATGCTCAATAGAAGACAAATATATAAATTATTTAAGAAAATTTGATGAAATTGTTCTACTGAATAAAGATACTAAACGAAAATATGTAGGTGTCTTATTTCAAATAGGTAATTTTAATTATTATGCTCCCTTATCTTCACCAAAACCAAAGCATTTAAATATTAGCGATATGGCTCCAGATATATTTAAAATTGATAATGGGAAATTAGGAGTAATAAATTTAAATAATATGATACCAGTTCCGGAGTTTGAGATAATTAGAATAAATATTGAAGAAATTGAAGATGAAAAATATAAGAACTTGTTAAGGGATCAAGCGAGGTTTATAAACAAATATAGAGAAAAGATAAAGAAAAAGGCGAGGGTATTATATAGTATTGTGAATAGTAACTCTAATTCAAATTTGAATAAAAGGTGCTGTAACTATAAGTTACTAGAAATTAAATGTAAGGAATATGAAATGGTGGACTCTATTAAAAAAATAGCTGCTACATTAGAAAAAGATGAATAGATATAAAATATTTATAGATTTAAAAAGCTTGCTGACGCAGGCTTTTTATTTTTAGAATGATTTTTGATTTTCAGGTAACTTAATGCGAATACCGTTTTTATCAAAAAAAGAAGCAAGAGTAGCACCTACTAAGGAAAATAGTAAAAACAAAACTATATGCTATGTGTGGACTTTCAGAAGGCCTTATAGAATTACCTTGTGATTTATATCTTTTATATTCTACACCATCATCAATTAAAGAAAGGGAAACAAGATTGGATTTAGTCTCATTAATTAATGGTAATAGTTTACAAACAAGATTTAATTTATAAAAAAGAAAGGATGATAGATATGAAATACAACACAGTTCAACTTATCTCAGCTACCATAGGTGGTTATATTGGATATTTTTTAGGAGGTTTTGATGGTTTTATGTATGCACTTATAACCTTTGTGGTTATAGATTATATAACAGGGGTTATGGTAGCGGTACTTGAGAGGAAACTATCAAGCGAGATAGGATTTAGGGGCATTTTAAAAAAAATACTTATTTTATCATGGTTGGAATAGGGAATATAATCGATGTTAATGTAATAAAAAGCGGTAGTGCAGTTCGCACCGCCGTTATTTTTTTCTACATTTCAAATGAAGGAATAAGTATCATTGAAAATTCAGTAAAGATTGGACTACCTATACCAGAGAAACTAAAAGAAATTTTAAAACAAATAAATGAAGGGGGAGAAAAGTAATGGCAAGGGTATGTTTAGACTATGGGCATGGTGGAGAAGATAGTGGAGCAGTATATAAAGGAAGATTTGAAAAGGATGATAATTTAGAACTTAGTTTAAAGGTTGCAGAAGAATTAAGAAGGCACGGGGTTATTGTAGGTGAAACAAGAACTGCAGATACAACTTTAAGTTTAAAGGATAGAACATTGTTTGCAAATAAAGGAAATTTTAACTACTTTATATCCTTTCATAGAAACGCCTATATGCCAGAAAAAACAAATGGTGCTGAAACGTATGTATATATAATAGGTAGAGAAAAATCAAAAGAATTGGCAAAAAAGATTCAAACCTCCCTTGTAGGCTTAGGTTTTGCAGATAGAAGAAACACATCCAGCAATAATCGATTTTGAAACATTTCAAAAGGCACAAGAGATTTTAAATAAAGGACGTGATAAATACTCATCAAAAGGCGAAGTTTCAAATCATATATTCCAAAGGAAAATAACATGCGGCATATGCGGTAAAAAGTATAGAAGAAAAAGAAGTAAAGATAAGTTTATATGGCACTGCTCTACCTATTTAAAATATGGAAAGGATGCTTGTTCATCAAAGCAGGTTCCTGAGGAAATATTAATCACAGCTTGCGAAGAAGTTTTAGGAACGAATGGATTTACCAAAGAAGAATTTGAAAACAAGATAAAGGAAATACAGGTGATAGATAAAGGGATAATTAACTTCATATTAAAAGATGGAAGGACAGTTAAAAAAGAATGGAGTTATAGACCACGAAGTGAAAGTTGGAGTGATGAAGCAAGGCAAAGGGCAAGAGAAAAAAGTCTTAAAAGATTAGAAGGGAGGAAAAACTAATGGCAAGAGCCGTAACTGTAATACCAGCAACAGCGAATAATGTTTCTCCAATTACAAAGACAAAAGTAAATAGAAAAAGAGTAGCTGCTTACGCAAGAGTTTCAACCGATAATGAAGAACAGCTTCAAAGCTTTGAGGCACAGATGGACTACTATACAAGACATATTAAATCAAACCCTGATTGGATATTTGTAAATGTCTATACAGATGAAGGTATATCAGCAACAAGCACAAAAAAGAGAGATGGATTTAATAGAATGATTGAAGATGCCTTAAGGGGCAAGATAGACCTTATAATTACAAAGTCCGTTAGCAGATTTGCAAGAAATACAGTAGATACACTAACAACAGTTAGAAAACTTAAAGAAAAAGGTGTAGAGGTATATTTTGAAAAGGAAAATATCTATACAATGGACAGCAAAGGAGAGCTTTTAATTACAATAATGAGTTCATTGGCTCAAGAAGAATCAAGGTCAATAAGTGAAAACGTAACTTGGGGACAGAGAAAAAGGTTTGCAGATGGTAGGTTTAGCTTGCCATATAAAAATTTTTTAGGATACACAAAGGGAGAAGATGGCTATCCTAAAATAGTTGAGGAAGAAGCTAAGATTGTAAGGCTTATATATAGAATGTTTTTAGACGGAAAAACTGCACTTAGCATAGCAAAGTATTTAACAGAAAACAAAGTTCCAACACCAGCAGGTAAAGGGGTATGGCATCAAAGCACAGTATTAAGTATTCTTCAAAATGAAAAATATAAAGGCGATGCAGTGCTTCAAAAGAAGTTTACAGTAGACTTTCTTACAAAGAAGATAAAGAGAAACGAAGGGGAAGTTCCACAATATTATGTAGAAAATAGCCACCCTGCAATTATCTCACCTGAAGTATTTGATATGGTGCAGATGGAGATAAAAAATAGAAAAGGTGCAAGAGGGTATAAGACAGGTAGAAACTATTTTTCAGGGAAGATTATATGCGGTGATTGTGGAAGTTTTTACGGCAGAAAGGTTTGGCATTCTAATGATAAGTATAGGAAGGTTATCTGGCAGTGCAATTCTAAGTATAAGAATGAGGAAAAGTGCAAGACACCATTTATAAATGAAGAAGATTTAAAGAAGGCATTTGTTGAGGTGTTTAATGGGGTTATAAATAATAAGGAAGAAATATTAAGAGGGTATGAGGAAGTTGTAAAGGAAATTGTTGATGTTAAAGATTTGGATGAAAAAATATGTGAACTTGAAAATGAAGCAAAAGAAATTTTAGATGAAATAAATAGGTGTATTCGTGATAACGCAACCAAAGCACAGGACCAAGAGGAATATATGACAAGATACAACGCTTTAGTTGAAAGGTATGAAAATATTAGAAAGTCAATTGAAGATGTTGAAAATGATAGATTTAAAAGGCTTGTAAAGAAGGATAGGATAGAGGAATTTATGAATGTTTTAAGAGATAGGGATGGGCTAATAAATGAGTTTGATGGAGAGCTTTGGAATATGGTTATTGAGGTAGTTAAGGTTTATGAAGGTGGTAAGATGGTGTTTGTGTTTAAAGATGGGGTGGAGGTGGAGTGGGGGATGTGAATAAACAAAAGAACAGAGTTTTAATTTTGATAATTTTATGACAACTCTTATTGAAAATATTTACAAAATGTCAAAGAAGTTCTAATATCTATATTAGAAACATGTACAATATTAATTAAGAATTTAAGATTAATTTTGGAAATTGGTTTATGGTTGCTCTTATAAACAAATATATAGTTTAAAGTATCTTTTATTTTAAAATTTACATTTAACGATTAAATATTTTTCTTACCAAAGCGGTAGAGATTTTGATTATGACATCTAGGATATGAAATTATATTCAATAATTTGCACATAATTTCATCTCTCTTTCGGAGGTATTTTGTTTTTTGCTATATATAAGATAAATCAAAGGTGAGATGAAATTTAAATATCATATAACTTAACAAAACTATATGAATTAAAAGGGGGATTAATATGATCTTAGAAAAAACCATTACAATAAATTATCATAAAGGAATTCATACAAGAATAGCTGCTATGGTGGTTAAGAAAGTTAATAATATTAAAAAGGAATATAAAAATACTGAAATATATATAACAAAAAATGATAAAACAGTTCCGTTATCTAGTATGATATTAGTAGTTGGATTAAAAATTAAAAAAGGTGATAGTGTTACTATAAAGGTATCAAGCGAATCAGAAAATATCAGTGATATTTTAGGTGAAGTTTGTGATTATTTAACACAATCTGATTTTTATGAAGATGATGAAGAGGATGAGGTAGATAAGATTATTAACAAAGATGCTCTAACTTTAGAACAAATTTTTAACAGCATGGCCAATGCGGTTATATCAATTAATAATGAAGGAAAGATAACTTTAGTAAATATAGCTATGCTTAAAATTTTAAATAAGTCTATTGTGGAGGTTTTAGATGCAAATATAGATGATGTTATACCTAATTCAATATTACATATATTTAGCCTAAGTAAAAGACCACGTTTAGGGATTAAAACTAAAATAAATGGTATATCATTATTGGGAAATTATACGCCAATTATTATAGATAATGAATTTAATGGAGTATTAGCTGTTTTTGAAGATATATCAAGAATTGAAAAAATAACTGATGAATTGATTGAGGTCAGACAATTAAAAGAGGAATTACAGGTAATTCTAGATACTGTACAAGACGGAATTTGTGTAATTGACTCTACAGGTGTTATTCAATATGTTAATGATGCATATTTATATATTGTTAAAGAAAATAGAAAAGATATTGTAGGTAAAAATATTAAAGAAATTTCTAAAAAAGGTATACGAGCTAAAGTTTTAGAAACTGGGGAAAGTGCTATAGGAGAGATTATTAAAAAGAAAAATGGCACAACCATAATAGCTAATGTTACTCCTATAAAAATAAATGGAGAAATATATGGAGTTGTTTCTGTTATAAAGGATGTAACAGAAATAAATAGTTTATATGAAAAATTAATGATGTATGATGAAAAAAATAAATATTTAGAGGAGGAATTATTAAGGTATAGAAAACCCAATAGTGCATTTGATAACTTTAAAGGATATAGTAGTAAGACCCTAGAGGTTATAAAAATGGCTGAAAAAGCTGCAAGAACAAACTTTAATGTCTTGATTTTAGGGGAAAGTGGTACAGGTAAAGAACTTATAGCAGAAGGAATTCATTATGCTAGTGACAGAGGTAAGGGACCTTTTATTAGAGTTAATTGTGCTGCAATTCCAGAAAACTTGATTGAAAGTGAATTGTTTGGTTATGAAAAGGGCGCCTTTACAGGTGCTTTAAATAGAAAATATGGTAAATTTGAATTAGCTAATGGAGGAACAATATTTTTAGATGAAATAGGAGAGCTTAATATAAATGTACAAGCGAAAATACTTAGAGCAATTCAATATAAGGAAATTCAACGTGTTGGTGGAGAAGAACTAATTAAGGTTGATGTGAGAATTGTTGCAGCAACACATAGAGATTTAGAAGAAATGATAAGACAAAATACTTTTAGAGAAGATTTGTATTATAGGTTAAATGTAATTCCAATTACTATTCCTTCACTTAGAGATAGAAAAGAGGATATTCCGTATTTAGTTGAACATTTTATTAATAAACATAAAGGTAATTTTAACATAAGTGGAATAGATAAAAAGGTTATTGAAATATTATCAAGTTATAGTTGGCCTGGGAATGTTAGAGAACTAGAAAATGTTATAGAAAGAATATTGGCTATGATTGATGATAGAAAGTTTATTACAGAAGAATTGTTACCATTATACATAAAAAAAGGTGATTATAAAAATATAAATAAAGTAGAAAAGAAAGAAAAAGAAGGAGAAATTATAAAAATACTTATAGAAGAAGATATTTTAACTTGGAAGGAATATGAAAAGATAATAATTGAAAGGGCTCTAAAAAAATATGGAAGTTATAACGCAGCTGCAAAGGCTTTAGGATTAACACATAGAACTGTATCACTCAAAGCTAAGGAATATGGTATTGAAAAACTTGTGACATGGAGGAAAAATTGATAAAAATTAATCACATTGATAAAAAATATCAAAATAATAACAAAATATCAATGCGTATTAAATAAAATAGCATTAATTGTTGGCATAGGACTTGCTTTATTAATTACAAAAATATTTTAGGAGGTATGGGTTATGTCAACATTTATTGCTGAACTAATCGGGACTTTATTATTAGTATTGCTAGGAGATGGGGTAGTAGCTAATGTTGTTTTAGGAAAAAGTAAAGCACAAAACTCAGGCTGGATGGTTATTACAACAGGATGGGCTTTTGCTGTGGTTATCCCTGTATATGTTGTTGGAAGAATAAGTGGAGCACATTTAAACCCAGCAGTAACAATAGGACTGGCTTCTGTTGGTAAATTTCCTTGGGCAGATGTTCCAACGTATATAGCTGCTCAATTTATAGGGGCATTTTTAGGAGCAGTACTTTTGTTCATTCACTTTAGACCTCATTTTAAAGCAACAGATGATAAGGGATTAAAATTAGCTGCTTTTTCAACTGGACCTGCTGTAAGAGATACTTTATCAAATTTGTTAAGTGAAATTATTGGTACCTTTGTATTGGTATTTGGCATTTTAGCTATTACATCAAATGAAATTGCTGCTGGATTTGCACCATTTGCAATTGGTGTTTTAGTATGGGCAATAGGTTTATCTTTAGGGGGAACAACAGGTTATGCAATAAATCCTGCTAGAGACTTAGCTCCAAGAATAGCACATGCAATATTACCAATACCAGAAAAGGGAGATTCAAATTGGGGATATGCATGGATTCCAGTTGTAGGGCCAATTATTGGCGGTATCTTAGGAGCAATGTTGTTTACTATTTTATTTTAATTAAATAAAAAGATTTTAGAGGGAGGATAAAGACATGAAAAAAATAATAAATAATCCCAATTTAGTAGTTGATGAAATGATACAAGGCTTAGTAAAAGCACATCCTGAATACCTAAGAAAATTAGATGATTTCAATGTAGTGGTTAGAAAAGAATCACCAATTAAGAAAGTTGCTTTAATTAGTGGTGGTGGAAGTGGTCATGAGCCTGCACATGCAGGGTTTGTTGGTAAAGGAATGTTAGATGGGGCAGTGTTAGGAGCTGTATTTACATCACCTACACCAGACCAAGTTTACGAAGCTATAAAAGCTGTAGATGGGGGAGAAGGAGTATTACTTGTAATTAAAAATTATACAGGAGATGTTATGAATTTTGAAATGGCAAAGGAAATGGCTGAAATGGAAGGGATTAAAGTAGAGAGTGTTGTTGTTAATGATGATGTTGCTGTTGAAAATAGTTTATATACAGCAGGAAGAAGAGGTATTGCTGGAACTGTTTTTGTTCATAAAATAGCAGGTGCAATGGCAGAAAAGGGTGCTTCGCTTGAAGAGGTAAAAAGAGTTGCTCAAAAAACTATTGATAATGTAAGAAGTATGGGAATGGCACTTACACCATGTACAGTACCGGCTGCAGGTAAACCAAATTTTACATTATCAGAAAATGAAATGGAAATAGGTATGGGAATTCATGGAGAGCCAGGTACACATAGAGAAACTATTAAACCTGCTAATGAGATTGTTGAGCATTTGTTAAATATAATATTAAATGATATGCCGTTAAATAATGGCGATGAAGTTGCAATTATGATAAATGGATTATCAGGGACACCATTAATGGAATTGTATATTGTAAATAATAAAGTAAACGATATTTTAAAATCATTAGGCGTTAATGTTTATAAAACTTTTGTTGGAGAGTTTATGACTTCTCTTGAAATGGCCGGTTTTTCAATAACAGTTTTAAAACTTGATAATGAATTAAAGGAATTATTAGATAAAGAGGCAGATACAGCGGCGTTTAAAGTTTTATAAAGGAGAATATGGCAATGGCTATAAATGGATTTCAAATAAAGGATATAATTTATAAAATTACTGACGTTATTGAAGAAAATAAGATGTACTTGACTGAATTAGATGCAACAATTGGAGATGGAGATCACGGGCTTAATATGAGTAAAGGTTTTCAAACAGTTAAGGAAAAAATAAAAGATGATGAATGCAAGAATATAGGTGATATGCTTAAAAAGGTGAGTATGGCATTAATATCAAATGTTGGTGGTGCATCAGGTCCATTATATGGAACTGCTTTTTTAAAAGCAAGTAGTGTTGTTATGAATAAAGCAGAAATAGAAGTTAAAGATTTTGCAAAAATGCTAGAAGAGGCAATAAATGGTATTAAAGCAAGAGGGAAGGCAACTATTGGCGAAAAAACTATGGTTGATACAATAGAACCAGCACTAAATGGATTAAAGGAAGCCATAGAAAATAATTTAACTCCTCTAGAGTGTTTAGAAAAAATGCATGATGCTGCATTGAGGGGAAAGGATTCAACGAAAGAAATGATAGCAACAAAGGGAAGAGCAAGTTATTTAGGAGAAAGAAGCAAAGGACATTTAGATGCAGGTGCAGTATCTAGTTATTTGATTTTAAAAACTATATATGAAGAAATAGCTAAAAGTAGGTGATAAACATGGTAGGAATAGTTGTTGTATCACATAGTGAAAAAATAGCTACAGGAGTTAAGGAACTTGCATCACAAATGGCTCCTAATGTTAAAATAGAGTGTGCTGGTGGAACATTTGATGGAAGAATAGGAACTGATTGTAACAAAATTATTGAGTCAATTGAGAAGGTATATTCTGATGATGGAGTATTAATTGTATATGACTTAGGTAGTGCTTTAATGAACTCAGAAATGGCTTTAGAGTTTTTAGATGGATATAATAAAGAAAAAATAAAAATAGCAATTTGTGCGTTAGTAGAAGGTACAGTAGCAGCCGCTGTAGAGGCAAGTTTAGGTAAAGAGTTGAATAAAATATTAAATAGTATTAGTAGTTTGAATATTAATAAGGGATAATAATGATAAATGGATGTGATTAGTTCACATCCATTTATCATTAGGGACAGCCGCCAATGCCATAAGTGTCACCATTAAGGATGAAAACTATTTAGCCACCTAAAGTATTTGGACAATGTATCTTAATATGATATGATATAATTGTCGATGGGGAATAATAATGACACAAAGAAAAAAGTATACTCAAGAATTTAAAGATTCAATAATCAAAGCAGCAATTGAAACAGGAAATATTGCTTTAGTAGCAAGACAAAATGGGCTATCTAAAGAGTTAGTTTACAAGTGGGTTAGACAAAATAGAGAATCAAATAGAGAGCCTAAAGCTAATATTAAAAAGTCAGTTGATAATTCTAACGTTAAGAGCCTTGAAGTAGAGAACGAAACTTTAAAAAAACTTCTTGGCGAAAAAGACCTTGAAATAGCTATACTTAAAGACTTACTAAAGAAAACAAGCCAACTATAGCAGATAAAGTTGAAATTGCAAATAAATGGATTGAGGCTGGTTATCCGAAAACAAAAGTATTGAGGATAATTGGGCTTAATCGTTCAACATATTATTATCATTTGTCGGGATTAAAAATTATTAAGAATAAATCAACCGGAAGGCCAAAAACTTGTTACTCTTTTACTTCATACGGAGAAAAAATATCAGATGAACAAATAAAGGAATATATTATCCAGATATTTGAAGAAGAAAGTATTTATTATGGATATCTAAAAATAACACATGCTCTTAGAAGAAATTTTAAAATTAATATTAACAAGAAGAAAGTCTACAGACTTTGTAAGGAATTAAATATATTAAAACCTCAAAGAGAAATCAAATCTAGACATCCAAGAAAAATTGCAAGAAATAGAACTGTTACAGCTTCAAACAGAAATGGCAAACTGATATAAAATATGGGTATATAAATGGAGAAGATAGATTTTTCTATATACTCAGCATTATCGATGTTGCTGATAGAAATATCATTTCACATCACATAGGGCTAAGCTGTACAAGCGAAGATGCAGCAAGAACTTTAAAAATTGCGTTATTGAAACGACAAATATACGAAGTTGAAAATAAACCAGCTATACGTTCAGACAATGGACCACAATTTATAAGTGAAACTTTCGAGAATGCTTGTAAACAGTTAAATATAGAACATGAGAGAATACCTTACAAAACCCCTAACATGAATGCTCATATTGAATCCTACCATAGAATTTTAGAGGAAGAATGCTTAAGCATAAACGAATTTTCAACCTTTGCTGAGGCCTATAAAACTGTCAATGAATTTATAAAGAAATACAACACAAAACGAATCCATTCATCAACGAAATACATGCCGCCAGCCGAGTATTTTGAATATCTTAAAATTACTGGAGAGAGTATAAATGTATATTTGTAGTAAAGTAAGGTCTGGCTTGCGACCCTTGACATTGAGGACATGCATGATAGCCTAAAAAATGGCTACACTATTGTTGGTGCTGCCGCTGGTGCTAGGAATCATGCATGTAGAGGCTCAATGTCAAGGGCAGACCGAATAAGTAGAAGTAAAATTTTGAATCTCTAAGATTACCCATGAAAACTTAAGATATTGTTCAAAATTAGGGGGTCAGTCCGTGAACAACATATTGATACGATATATAGAAGCATTGAGAAATCAGGGCTTTTTTGCTTTTTTGATAGTAGTCATATCACATATAACTTTTGAGTGCAATAAAGGAGATAAATTGTTGATTGGTATGTATATAAGTTGAAAAAAAGAATTAAATATAATAATATAAAATTAAAAAATAAGATAATTTATTACCAGTATTAAATTGATGTAATATAAAAAATTAGTAGGTGAAGATATGAAGATACAAAACCCGCATGATAAGTTTTTCAAAGAAACCTTTTCTGATATAGAGGTAGCAAAGGATTTTATAATAAACTATCTGCCACAGGAAATAGTAAAACTAATAGATTTAGAAACATTGGTACTACAGAAGGACAGTTTTATAAATGAAAAGCTGCAGGAAGTATATTCAGATATGCTATTTAAGGTAAATATAAATAAAAGGGAAGGATATATATATTTTCTATTTGAACATAAAAGCTATGTGAGTAAACAAACAGCCCTGCAGCTGTTAAGATATATGATAGAGATATGGGAGAAGAACATAAAGAAGGAGGGATTAGGGAAATTACCAATAATAATTCCCCTTGTAGTATATCATGGAAGTGAAAAATGGAACATAAGAAATGATTTAGGAGCAATAATAGAAGGATATGATGAGTTAACAGAAGAAATAAAAAGATATATACCAAACTTTGAATATCTACTATATGACATATCAAGATATAAAGATGAAGATATAAAGGGGCAAGTACAGCTAAGAATAATGTTATCAATATTAAGAGATATATTTTCAGATGATGTAAGTAAGATGAAAAAAACCATATTAAATGCAGCAAGGTATTTAGTTGAACTTGAAGATAAACAAACGGCATTACATTATTTTGAAACATATATGAGATATATTTTTAGTTCATATCAAGAAATAACAGAAAGTGATTTTCGGGAAATAACAAAGGATATAGAGAAAATATTTATAGAAGGGAGTGAGTATGCTATGACATTGGCAGAAATATTTAGAAGAGAAGGAAGACAAGAAGGAAGACAAGAAGGAAGGCAAGAGGGGGAAACAATAGCATTAGTAAAAACAGCAATAAAGTTATTAACCAAGAAATTTGGGATAATACCTAATGATTTAAAAATTAGACTACAAGAGTTAGATATAGCCACATTAGAAATTATAGTTGAAGATATATTAGATATGCAAAGCATAGATGAAATAAATAAGTATTTAAAGAAGTAATTTTAAATAATAAAGGCTCTTAGTCAATAGTTGGGGTAGGTATTTGATTAGAATGCCTGCTTAATTGATTTTTGAAAAAATTGAAGGGAAATAAACTTAAATGTAGAAATATTTTGTAGAGGTTAATGCTATTCTTACAAAAGGTTAGTGTATATATAAATAAGCATGAAGTATTCATAAATTGTATTTCTAATGGAACTTGTAAAATTTTATTTTCGATTCATTGTATAATTAAATGCAACAGGTAAAAAATATTTAAACCATAGTGAAAATCATGTATGATATAGGTGACAAATCCAAACATACAGGAGGTTTTCACTATGGTTCATAAAAATAATTATAACACACCTATACGTTCTTTTAAACATCTGAAATCTTATGAACGTGGAGAAATTTTTGCCTTGCTTAAAGAAGGTAAAAGTATTCGTTATATTGCTAAAAAATTAGGACGAAGTCCAAGTACTATAAGCCGTGAAATTAAACGTGGTACTGTATCACAATTAAAAAGTGATTTATCTTATTATTCAAGTTATTTCCCTGAAACTGGGCAAGCTGTCTATAAAAATCACCGCTCAAATTGCGGAGCAAAAATTAAATTGGCTAAAGTAGAAACCTTTATAAAATTTGCAGAAGAAAAAATCCGTAAAAATAATTGGTCTGTTGATACTGTCGTTGGTTATTGCAAAACTGATCCTTCTTGGAAAGATGAGTTCATTGTTTCAACTAAGACCTTATATAACTATATTGATAGAGGATTTTTATCTATACGTAATATAGATTTACCTTTAAAAACACATTTAAAACCTAAAAAGAAAAGAATTAGGGAGAACAAACGCCTTTTAGGTAAAAGTATTGATTTAAGGCCTGAACAAATTAATTCTCGTCAAGAATTTGGACATTGGGAAATAGATACTGTTATAGGTAAAAAATCAGGCGATAAAGCTCTTTTAACTTTAACAGAACGTAAATCCCGTTATGAAATAATAATGCTTTTAGATAATAAAGATGCTAAGTCTGTTGATGATTCTATAAAGAGACTTATGGAAGTATATAAGGATAATTTTAAAAAGATTTTCAAGAGTATTACGGCAGATAATGGAGTTGAATTTAGTAATTTACAATTCATTCTTAAAAAATATGATGTTGAGGTATATTATACCCATCCCTTTTCTTCTTTTGAAAGAGGAACTAACGAACGACATAATGGTCTTATACGTCGTTTTATCCCTAAGGGAAAGAGTATAAAGGATATATCTATTGATACCATTAAAAGAATTCAAAATTGGATGAATACACTCCCACGAAAATTACTAAATTACAAAACTCCTGAAAAATTTTTTTACGAGGAATTATTAAAAATAGCCTAAATCATATTATGAATATTGTAGATGCCACTTGTGGTATGTCAAGGGTAAAGCTACGCCTGCTACGCAGCCCTTGACATACCCCTGCGTGACATATAGATTGATAATTAAGATGGATTTAAGGCTATTTTGACTATTTTTAGTCCTTATACTACATGATTTTTCACAGAGTGTTGCATTTATTATTGCAATTTAAGAAAATTTTATTTTCTTATATTAATGACATTGAGACGAGAACTGGATAATGTTAACTAATAAAGACATTTTTACATTAAAGTTGACGGAAGAATTGCAGACGAAACACCTTTAAATCCAAATACTAAAAAAATTAAAAAGAGGGAAAGGGAAATGAAAATTAAACAATACAACAACTAATCAAAAGTTTGAAAGTGGTGATAACAGCAGAAATGAAGGAGAAGCTGGAGAAGTATTTTCTTCAGATTATGGAAGAGGAACCACAAATAGATATGAGGGGTCAGTATTGCTGGCAATCAATACGTTCGAATCAAGAGTGAAAGCGAGGGAGACGGAGGAGAAGTCTTTCAAGGAGATGCAAGACTGGGTAGACGCTTTCTTATAAGTTATGATTTTACTATGGAACTGCTAGATTGAGCCACGAGGATCTTTACGAAGGCTTTTATTTTGAGGGTAAAAAATAAAAAGCTAAAAATATAGGGGGTTTTTATATGAATCTTGTAGCCTTAACAGGTGCTGGAATATCAAAAGCAAGTGGGATTCCAACATTTAATGAAATGGGAAACTTAAGAGAAAAGCTGAGCAGATCATTTTTTGAAACTAACCCTGAAGAGTTTTATAAAATTTTAATTGAAATGAAAGAAAAAATAGAAAGAGCAGAGCCTAACCCTGCTCATATTGCACTTGCGAAATATAATGTACCAATTATTACAATGAACATTGATGGACTGCACAAAAGGGCTGGAAGTAAAGATGTAATTGAAATACATGGGAATTTGGAATATGTTGAATGCCCTAACTGCAATGAGTTATATGATTTTAATATAGTAAAAGAAACTATTTATTGTAAGGATTGTAATAGCTTGTTTCAACCCAATATTGTCCTTTATGGTGATATAATACCTTTGTTCTTTTGCCATTAAAGACATTTTAAAAGCCTCCTTCTTGATTATATTTCTAATTGTTGCCAAGAAGGAGTTTTTTAATTAATTTACACAAAATTATTTGCTGTCTCCTTTCTTATCAAGTAACCAGAAAAATTTGTTTTCTCAGATCTTGTAAATCGATTCAACAGCATGATATTTTTCTTTGTTTTAGATTTTGCTATCATATTTACGGTTTTTTGCGATATCGCCCACGAACATAATAACTCTCAAAAGGATATCCGGCAGCAGCATATTTTCTGCTGAAACCGCTTTCCAATATGAAGCAGACCGAATAACAGGCTTGAAATCATTACGAAAGGTAAATTACTTTTCTCGTGTGCGCCCATCTTTGCATCATACTCGGAAAGATTTTTCATAAATTGTTAATTTTCTTTATCCAGTTAAAAATTTCTTCAATAGCGAGATGATGATTTCCTATCTGACAATGCTGCTCTCCGCCTTCTGCTTCCGTAAACATCCTTGTAGATAAACTTTTTGCGTATTTTATCTTGCTTGTTAGTCTGTAAAATTGATCTTTAGGAATATAGTGGTCTTTTTCTCCTGCAAGCAGCAGCACATGGCAATTGAGTTTATCGCATACATCCTGAGAAAGGTTATGCTTTTGCAATTCCTTATAAAAATCATAAGGGGTATTTGTTCCGGTAATATACATACCTTGCATCATTGCCCAGTCTGCAAGCAAACTTCTCTTTCTTATGTATCCAAGCAGTCTGTTTATAATTTTTTCTTTGCCTTTTGCGAAGCAGTATCTTACAAGCGGCTTTAAAGTACCTGGGAATATGTTTGTCATACAGTCAAACCCGTTTTCAAGCACATCATATGCAACGACTGCCTTAATGCGTTTTTCAAAAGCTGCGGCTCTAAGTGCAAGATAACCACCCCACGATATGCCAATCATAGTGCATTCTTTTACACCGTAATAATCCAGTACACATGATGTAGGACGCTCCCAGTTTGCAATAAATTTAAGTCCGTTTTTCAACGTCTTACCTTGTCCATCGCCCTCAAATAGAATAATTGTATAGTTCTCTTGTACAAATTTTGTTAATGCCGGCACAAATTCTTCAATAAAGGAATCATAACCTCCACAAACCAGCAAGATTCCTTTTTCGTTTTTATTTCTAAAAATTATGCTGTGTATTTCCTTTCCCATGTATGGAATCTCGTGAATTTCATAGTCCAGCTTCATCTGCTGAAAAGAATTATAAAAATTTTTCACAGATTTTTCATACATGGTATCTTTCTGTGGATGATCTTCTTTTAGAAAAAATTCAGCCATCCTGTACGCATAAGCCGCACGCATGTATTCGTCTAAACCTTCATACTTTTCCCCAAGTGCAACCCAAAAATCAAACCACTGTTCAAAATTCTTTATCTTGCCCGCCTTTTCAACAATCTCTTTTTCATCCGCAGCTGCTTTTCCGTAAGTAAGCACGCGGTTTATCTGGAAATCAAATTGCTGAACTCCAGTTATATCTTTAATATAAGGCATTAAGTTTACCCTCCTTAACATGTCATCTTTATGCACTTTACGGTTTACATTATACTATGCTTATTGGTGCTTTTCAATTGATTAAGTTATTGTGCTGCGTTATTTAAAAATAGGTATTGAAACAAAGAGCTTTGCAATAATTTCAATAGAAAGAATACATAAAATTGGAGTTGTGAGAATCTCAGAGGAAAGCAATAGAAAAGAGCATTCAATTCAATTAAAGCTTTAGACAAATCATAATAATATATATGTATGAGAATAACAAAAGATAAAAACTGGATAGCCTGAGTGCTATCCATATTTTATTATTTAGTAAAAAAACGTGTTAAGTAAATAAGTGTATAAAAATATATGCTTTATATTTTTTACCATTAAAAAAACAATTTTGTTAGCATGTCATTCATCGCAGGTGCCTAAATCAACATTTTTAGTAACTCTATTAGCTATACTTAGAAAAATAGGAACAAATTTTTTGCACTAAGATGCAGAGTATATATATTATATTTTGCAACAAAAATATAATTTTCAAATTGCTTAGAGTTACAAGTATAATGATAATAGTACCCTTAATCATAGTCTAAATAAGTACTATACCAACAAATGGGATAGTGATGGAAACCGTATAATAAGTGAGAAGAATAAGTTTTTATAAGCAAAACAAATTTACTATAAAATGTTGATGATAGAAAAATATTGAAAAAGAAAGTAGAAATATAAATAATTTAATAGTAAAATATTAAATAATATGCTTATTTTTTAAAAAAGTCTTGTAAAATTAAAGTTAAAAAAATACTACAAAATAGGCATTTTTAATTAGAGAAATAGATAAGCAATTAATAAATAAAACCTTTTATATGATAAAATATAAAGATTATTTTTATTGAAATTTATATTGGTGGGAGAGAAATGAATATTATGTGGAAACAGAATAAAAATAAGGTTATTCTTATTGGAATAGTTATTATAGCAGCTATTATAGGAATAATATATTGGATAAATTTGGACAAACATCAAAAAAAAGCTTTTAATAAATTAGAAACAAAATATTACTCAGATACTGAAATTAAAGAGGCTCTTATGAAACTCAATGACAATAAAAAGGCTGAATTGATTAGAGATGTCAATATTAAGGATAAGAAATTAGCACTTACATTTGATGGTTTAGCAGATACCAAAACAATGAATAAAATATTAGAGATGCTTGACAAATATAAAATGAAAGCAACTTTTTTTGTATCAGGAATAGAAAGTGCTGAAGACGAAGAAACGATTATTTCTATTATAAAATCAGGCCAGGAAATAGGGAGTTATGGTCTTTCAGCCCAAAAACATATGGAAAAGATGTCTGAAGAGGATATTGTAAGAAACTTTGCTAAGGCAAATGCTATATTTAAAAATATAATAGGAAGAAAGCCGGATATTTTAAAATGTAATGTTACTCAATATACGGATTCAGTTTTAAAGTCTGCCTATGCTACTGGTATTAATAGTGTTGTAGAAAGTAAGCATTTTCTTAACTTTCAAAGTTTTACTTCTTATGAGATGGCAAAAGGATATGTGAAAAGATTAAAAAATGGAAGTATTATTTCTATAAAATTAATGGATGTATTGTATAAAGAAGAGTGTCAAGCAAAAGCAAAGGAAGAAAAACCTGCAATAGACAAGCAGGCTGGATTTATTAATGGAAATGAAAATGCAAAAAAGAAGCAAAAATAATTAAGGTTATAGAATGGCTTTTAATGGCAATTCATAATCAAGGTTATTCAACAGAATTTGTAAAAAATTTTTCGTATTATCAAGCATTAGAGAATAATAACGTTTACGAAGTATCAGTACAAAAAAACAATATTAATAGCAAAAATGATACTATTAAGAAAAAAGTTATAAGTAATGAAGTGCATCTTACGGATTATAAGCAGCTGAGAATAAAAAATAATGGTAAAAAGGCAAAAATCGTTAAAAATCTATATACAACCCAGCCAGCAGTTGGTTATGTTTTTAGGGGAATATCCAACAAGAAAGTGTTAGATAATGTCCTTGATATATTAGACCGATTAGATGCAAAGGCTACCTTTTTCGTTACTGGAAAGGAGATATTAAAATATCCGGAAAATGTAAGGGAAATTGTAAAACGTGGGCATCAAATCGGCAATGGTGGGTATGGCATGAATGTAACCAATCCAAGCCAACTAGATTTTAATGACCTCTGTTATGAAATTGAAATGGGAAGAAAGTGCCTAAAGGATTTTCTGGGAGATTCATATAAAGATGAAATTAATGGATACTATATGCCATTATATGCTGATGTAAACGAAACCGTATTAGAAGCAGCTTCAGCGTTAGGTTATAAAGAAGTTGTGATATATAATAAAAATCCAATAAAGAAAGAATATAGAGATTTATCAGCAGATGAAATTATCTCAGCTTATTTTTCAAATACGATTTCCTTGCATAGAGGAGATATAGTTTATATTCGTTTAGATTATCTGACAAAACTAGGTGCAACAGAGGAGTTGGTTGAAAAAATTGCAAACCTTTATATTAAGCCATCTAATTACGAAATAACATCTGTAAATAATCTAATAAAAAGCGATTTAGTTTATGAGCCTACCTCACGTTCAGATGCAATAGATGCTGATTTGGTAAAAAATACTCATAATCTTACAGATGAATATTTGATGAATATGATTTATGAACGCTATATAGGAAATCAAAGTATAGACTCTGCTGAAAGATTAATTGGCTTTACAGAAGAAGAAATACAAAAAATAGATAAAGCAGGTAAAATTGATACAAAAGGAGAAAAAGTAATATTCTTAACTTTTGATGATTGGGGCTCAGATGAAACAGTTGTGCGATTGCTTAATGTACTGGATAAATATGATGTAAAAGCTACATTTTTTGTTCGTGTGGGGAATGATAGTCTGACTGTGCAAGATGACATGGGGAACCCTAATCTTTTGCGTGCTATTGCTCTAAAGGGTCACGATATTGGAAGCCATACCTTTGCACATTTTAAGATTGACATAAAAACAGAAGAAGAACAAAAACAACTTAGGGAAGATATTGTGGCTGCTCACAGGGAAATGGCAAGGTATATAGGTGATACTGGTGCTTTAAAACTATTTTTCAGACCACCAACCTTAGCAGTTAGTAAACTTGGACTTGAGACTATATTTGATTGTGGATATCAATATATTATAAACGGTGATTTCAGCACCCATGACTATGAAGCAGAAAGCGCTCAGGAGCTGATTGATAAATTAATAAACGGAATTGGTAAAAGAAGTATCAGCGAAGGGAGCATTGTTGTTATGCATATGTCTGACACAAGCAAATTTACGGCAGAAGCTTTAGATGTAGTAATACCTTACTATAAATCAAAAGGATATAGTTTTAAAAAATTAAGTGATTATTTAAAATACTAAAATATTGAAAACAAGCACATTGAAAGGTGAAGTTAAATGAATTTTATTAGAAAAAAAAGAGTTGTAGAAGATGTTTTATTGCAACAGCGAACAGATAGAAGATTGCTTTCTAATGTCTTAGATAAGAAAAAAAGTCGTACTAATATTGACAGAAGAGGTAAAAAGCTTTCAAGAGATTTTCAAGGGAAAATAAAAGATATTATTGATAGTAAAAAAGAAGGTATACGATACCAAGTCTCATATAATGTTAAGGTAATCTGTTTTAATGAAAATGAGAAGAAGACATTTTATTGTAAAGCAGTAGACATCTCTGCAACGGGAATATTACTTAATCTTTTCCATAAAGAGAGGCTAGAGTATATAAGCAATGCTTCTAAGGTAATACTAAAATTTAAAATATTACCTGGAACTATGCCTGAAGGCTACGAAATGAAGGTTAAGATAGAGGCACAGGTTGTACGTTCCCAAATAAAATCTGAAAATGAGGTTTTTTGTGGACTACAATTTAAAGAAACCTTAACACAGTATGTAAATAATAAAAAAGATCGATTTGTTCTTTTAATATCCAGCATATTGTTATTTTTGATTACAGCATTTATAGTACTTATGCGTGCAGAAAGTGTTGTGTATTTCCGTTTTAATAAATATTTATATCTTTATAGCATTATAGCAGCAACCTTTTTGCTTAGCAGGTATTTGTTTGGTGCAATGTATAAAGCAGTTCCTGTGGATATGGATTATACACCTGGTGTCAGTATTATTATTCCGTGCTTTAATGAAGAAAAATGGATACAAAAAACCATTTTAAGCTGTATAAATCAGGATTATCCATTGGATAAGCTGGAAGTTATCATTGTTGATGACTGCTCTACTGATGGTTCTGTAGCAAAAATTAAAGAAATCGTGGAAAAACTTTATCAAGAAGATGAGTACTATGATACAAAAAACAGAGTTCGCTACTTTGTGCAAGAACAAAACAAAGGGAAAAGAGAAGCCTTAATAAAAGGTGCTTTGGTGGCTAAACATGATTTGCTAGTTTTTGTTGATTCTGATAGTTTTTTAGATTCTTTTGCAATAAGGAATTTAGTTCAACCATTTAAGGATCCTAAAATGGGTGGTGTTACTGGAAGAACAGATGTAGCAAACACATTTACTAATGGATTGACAAAGATGCAATCTGTACGTTATTATATAGCTTTTCGTATTATGAAAGCTGCAGAAGCTTATTTTGATGCCGTTACATGCCTTTCTGGTCCTTTGTCCTGCTATAGAAAGAAGATTGTCTTAGAACATAAGGATGAATGGCTGAATCAGAGATTTTTAGGCTGTCCTGCAACTTTTGGTGATGATAGAAGTATGACAAATTTTGTTTTAAGAAATCATAGGACAAGCTATCAGGATACTGCTGTTTGTTCAACAATTGTACCTAATGATTACGGTGTATTTTTAAAACAACAGATGCGTTGGAAGCGTTCATGGCTGAGAGAATCAATAATAGCATCAAAATTTATGTGGAAAAAAGAGCCTTTTATGGCATTGTTTTTTTACATGGGACTTTTGGTGCCTATAGCAGCACCGATTGTTGTATTATATAATTTGATTTATGTTCCGTTGGTGTACAAAATATTTCCTACAACCTTTCTTGTTGGCATATTGATGATGTCTTTTTTAATGAGCGCTGCACAAATGTTTTTGAGGAAAAGCTCCACTTGGATATTTGGCATGTTGTTTTGCTTTTATTATGAAGTTGTTTTATTGTGGCAAATGCCTATTGCTTGGGTAACTTTTTGGAAATCTACATGGGGTACGCGACCGACTCCACAGGATATTATAGAGCAGGAGAAAAAGAATAAAAGAAAGCAAAAGAAAATGAAGAAAGTGGAGGAAAATTAAAAAATATGAAGGCTTATGAATTTTTTTCAAAAAAAGATTTTAAAAAATTTATAAGGGGTTTCTTTCAAGTTATAATTTTATTATTTATATTCTATAAAATTGTTACTGCACTATTAACGTTCAATGAATATAAAGAGTATAGTAATGTAAGTATGGGGTCACAAGGATTTATTGCTATATCTTATTTTGGGGTAGATAGGGGAGAAAGTGATACACTTATTAGTACAAAACGCCTAGAGGATCATTTAAAAGCATTAAAGGATTCTGGATATGTAACTATAACTCAGCAAGATATAATAGATTATTATAAAAAAGGGAAGAAACTTCCACAAAAATCACTTTTTTTAATATTTGAGGATGGAAGACGTGATACAGCAATTTTTGCACAAAAAATTATGGAAAAATATAACTTTAAAGCAACAATGTTAACTTATGCCGATAAATTTGAAAAAAAAGATCCAAAATTTCTTATGCCTGAAGATCTTTTGAATATGGTAAAAACTACTTATTGGGAACTTGGCACTAATGGATATCGCCTTGAGTATATCAATGTATTTGATAGATATGGTAACTATATTGGAGAGATTGATTCTTTAGACTTTGCTCGCCTTGCTTCCTATTTGGACAGAAATTACAATCACTATCTTATGGATTATATTAGGGATAAGGATGGTATACCGAAGGAAAGTTATAATGAAATGAAGAAAAGAATAGATAATGATTATAAAGCGATGAAAGAAATATATACAAAAGAGATTGGAAAATTACCCGGTATGTATATTTTGATGCATTCTAATACAGGACAATTTGGAACAAATGATAGAGTCAGTGCAGTAAATGAAGAAAACATAAAGAAGCTTTTCAGTATGAATTTTAATAGGGAAGGAAACTCTTTTAATTCAAAGAATAGTTCAATCTACGATCTTACAAGATTACAGCCTCAGTCTTATTGGCCTACAAATCATCTATTAATGAAGATATGGGATGATACAAAACAGGAGGTAAAGTTTGTTTTAGGAGACATAGAAAAAGCAGATAAATGGGAAATGATAGATGGGAAAGCTGAATTTAGAGATAATACAATTATACTAACATCTATGCCAAAAGGAAGAAGTATTATTCGACTTAAACAACAGCAGAAAATTAAAGACATAAGGTTGTCGGTATATTTAGATGGGAATAAACTTGGCTCCCAAGCGATTTATGTAAGAGCTGATAAAGATTTTAATAACTATATTTTTGTACAGATAAAAAATAATATTTTATATGTAAAGGAAAAAGTTACCGGGGTGGAAAAAGAGATTTTTAGCCTTAACCTTGATAAATTGGACGGTACAAAATATCAATCGATTGAAGAAAATGAAAAAGAAGCAAGGATAGCTGAATTGAAAGTAGAATTAGATAATGCAGAAACAAAAGAAGATAAGAAAGAAAAAATTAAGGCAATTGAAGAAAAAATGAAGGAAAAAACAAGAACGGTTGAAGAAGGAGCAATTGCTTATATACCGAAAATTCAGTTAAAAGATCATAAAAGTCGATATCTGGAATTGGATGTAATAAATAATAAAATATCAATTTATGTTGACGGTAAAAAAGTTCCCACCGATTTTATAACTAAAAATCTTTTAGAAGGTGCTGTATGTTTAGAATCAGCTTGGGAAGAGTATGGGTACAGTCAAAGAAATTTAGCAGATGATATATATGATGGAGTGTTTAAAAATCTTGTTATTACAGATGTATTAAAAGACAAGATAATATTTGATAATAGGCTGAATGGTTTACATTTGATATTATATAGTTTGAATGAAAAATGGGAAAACATAATAAATTGGTTTATTAAATCATTATAAACATTAGGGAGTGCAATTGATGATAAGAAAAAGGGTTTTTATAGTTATTGTTCTTATTGTGATATTTGGGTTTACGGCTCTGTGTTTTATAAAAATTTTAAATAAAAAAGAAAATGAAATTATAAAGAAAGCAAATAATAATGAAAATAAAAAGGTTTCTGTTTGGGCAGTATACTGGGATTTAGATAGAGTTCCAAAAGAGGTAAGTGAATTAGAAAAGCATATTGATAATTTCTGCTATTTTGCAGCATATTATGACAATAAAAATCAATTAATACTTCCCGAATCAACAGTGAAGATTTTTCAATATATTGAAAAAAAATATGATGATAAAAAATGGAAAAATTATCTTACAGTTGTGAATGATAAAATGATTAAAGATGGAGTGTTCTCCCATAAAGATACGTCACTTTTATATGAATTATTTAAAAGTGATGAAAGTATTAAAAAGAACACAAACCAAATCATTTCTTTGGCTTTATTAGGCGGGTATGATGGTATAGAGATAGATTATGAAGCTATTAAAAAAGATATGCAATTGTGGAGACTTTATGAAAAATTTTGTAGTTACTTATATAAAAAATCTTCAGAAGCTGGTCTACAATTAAGAGTTTTATTAGAACCAAGTGCACCTATTGAGAAACTTATGTTGCCTGAAGGCCCCGATTACGTTATTATGTGTTATAATCTGCATGGACCTAATACAAAGCCTGGACCTAAGGCAGATAAAGAATTTATCAGAAAATTAGTAGAAAAGATGTCAGTAATACCTGGAAAGAAAGAATTTGCCCTTGCAACAGGAGGCTTTGATTGGGATGAAAATGGAGAAGTAAAGGCAGTAACACAATTACAGGCAAAAGAAATAATAAAGGAATATAATGCAGAAACTATGAGGGATGATGAAAGTTGTGCTATAAAGTTTTCTTATGAAGATGAAAAAGGGAAAAAGCATGAGGTGTGGTATGCAGACATGGTCACAATCAATTGTTGGATTGATATTATAGAAGAATATGGAAGTTATGGAATATCAATTTGGAGATTAGGTGGAAATTATTATGAAGAGTTTTGAAAAACTTTGGGAATTGTATAGTTTGTAATAAGGATTATCTTTTTTGGAGGTTCAATCATTTTAAAAAAATTATTTAAGCCTTCAGGGATTCTTTCACGCACCTTCTTTTTAAATTTTCTTGATTTAAGAGAGTATCGATGTTTAAAAGTTTGATTATAAATTTGTTTCTTTCTTTTGTTAAGTGAAATTTAATGACTGCTTTTAATTTTGACATAGCATTTGCCCTTTCTTTATTAATATATACACGCGGGATTTTGATTGGTTACGGATTGATTAGTAATAAAACTAAAAATAAATATTGTTATAGATAAAAATAAATTTATAAAAAATGATGATTTGAAAAAAGCATAATTTTATTATAAAATAAATTGAAAACACAATAAATTCCTAATTAACTTAGATTTAGCAAGTAATCTTAAGTTCTTTGATATTTTATTTTAAAATATTTTTGTGAAGCTATTTTGCATTATCTATAACTTGATGATTTTTTGCTAAAGTAAGGTTAATATAAAATTTATAATAGGGCATAATTTACTCTGTTTAAAAATGTTTTGGAGGAATAGATATGTATAACTATGTTATTGTCGGTGCAGGTTTAGCAGGATGTGTGTTAGCAGAAAGGATAGCAAATGTTTTGAATAAAAAAGTTTTAGTAATTGAAAAAAGAAATCATATAGGTGGAAATGCTTATGATTATTTTAATGAGGATGGTATTTTAGTTCATAAATATGGTCCACATATTTTTCATACCAATAATAAAAAAGTATGGGATTATATATCCAATTTTACAGATTGGTATCACTACCAACATAGAGTGTTAGCTTATGTTGATGGACAAACCGTTCCAATTCCAATAAATTTAGATACAATAAATATGCTGTATAATGCCAATTTTACACAAAATCAATTAAAGGAGTTCTTTGAAAAAATTAGAGATACTAAGGAAGAAATATTAAATTCAGAGGACATGGTTATTAGTAAGGTTGGAAAAGAGCTATATGAAAAGTTTTTTAAAGAATATACAAAAAAGCAATGGGACCTATATCCATCAGAATTAGAACCAGAGGTTACAGCAAGAATACCAGTTAGAACTAATAGAGACGGCAGATATTTTACAGATAAATACCAAGGCATGCCAAAGCATGGTTATACTAAGATTTTTGAAAATATGCTTAATAATAAAAATATACATATAATGTTAAATGTTGATTTTAAAGACGTAATTGATGACATTGAATATGAAAATTTAATTTATACAGGACCTATTGATTATTATTTTGACTATAAATATGGCAAATTACCTTATAGGTCATTAAGATTTGAATTTGAAACATTAGATTGTGAAAAATATCAAGAGGTTGGAACGGTAAATTATCCAAATGATTATGATTTTACAAGGATAACTGAATTTAAGCATTTAACAGGGCAGAAACATTATAAAACAACAATTGTAAGAGAATATCCATCTTCAGAGGGGGAACCATATTACCCAATACCTCAAAAGAAAAATATTGAACAATATAAACTCTATGAAGCAGAAGCACAAAAGTTAAAAAATGTATTTTTTATTGGAAGATTGGCCAATTATAAATACTATAATATGGATAAGGTGGTTGAAGAATCTTTAAAGCTCTTTTATCAAAACATAAAATAGGCTTATTGGACTTTTAATTTAAATTACTAGTATTTGTGGGTAAAAATTTAATATTATATTAAAACTGTTGTTGTTATATTGACTATATGGGATATAAAATATATATTTTAAAATGAATACTGGCAATATTTTAAAAATTTTTCTAGCAATATAATTCTTAAGGAGTAAAGGTAAATAATATGAAGGTGATTAGAAAAATTTATGATTTTATACCCCAATATGCTATAATGCCGTTGCTTTTATGTGTAATAATTAATTTTTATGTGTATTCAGGAGCTAGGTTGTTTTATAAAAACAGAGCTTTCCATAATTTAACCACTAATTTAGATAATATGATTCCGGTAGTGCCTGCATTTATAATATTTTATTTTGGAAGCTATCTATTTTGGATTTTTAATTATATATTAATAAGTCGAATAAGCCAAGAAAGTTGTTACCGACTTGCTATTTCGGACATATTAGGGAAATTAACTTGTTTTATTATTTATGTAGCTTTCCCTACAACCAATATAAGACCTAATATTACTACCTCTGGAGTTTTTGTGGACATGCTTAAATTTTTATATAATGTAGATGCAGCTAATAATCTTTTTCCATCAATTCATGTTCTAGTTAGCTGGTATTGTTTTATTGGCCTTAGAAATAATAAAACTATTCCTGCTTGGTATAAGTATTTTTCTTTATTTATGGCGATAATGATAAGTATTTCAACATTAACCACAAAGCAGCATGTTATAGCTGATGTTATTGCAGGAGTAGTGCTGGCTGAAGCAACATGGCAGCTTTCATTACAGTTACAACAATACAGAGCAAAAAAATTGATAAATCAGGAGGTATAAATGAAAGTTCTAACTATAGCAATTCCATGCTACAATTCAGCGGCTTATATGGATAGAGCAATAGAGTCGTTGTTAGTAGGAAGTAATGATATTGAAATTTTAATTGTTGATGATGGTTCTAATGATAATACTTCAATAATAGCTGATGAATATGAAAAGAAATATCCTAATATAATACGTGCAATTCATAAAGAAAATGGTGGACATGGTGATGCTGTCAACACAGGACTAAAACATGCAACTGGTATGTATTATAAAGTTTTAGATAGTGATGACTGGTTTGATAAAAATAGTTTTATTAAAGTACTAGATGTTCTTCGAAACATGATTAATAAATCTGAACCAGTGGATATGCTGATTACAAATTATGTATATGAAAAATTAAGCATTGGCAAATCAAAAAGCATTAACTATAAAAGTGCTATGCCTGAAGAAAAGATATTTACATGGGATGATATAGGATTTTTAAAAATCAGTCAAAATATATTAATGCATTCTGTTATTTATCGTACAGATGTTTTAAGAAATTGTAATTTAGAGCTTCCTAAACATACATTTTATGTTGATAATATTTTTGTGTTTAAACCACTACCTTATGTAAAAACAATGTATTATGTAAATGTGGACCTGTATAGGTATTTTATTGGAAGAGAAGACCAGTCAGTTAATGAAAAAATAATGATAGGACGTATAGATCAGCAAATAAAGGTTACAAAGATAATGATTGATATTTTTGACCCTATGCTAATAGAGAGTAAAAAGCTACGTAAATATATGACACAATATTTAACCATGATGATGACTGTAAGTACAGTACTTCTATTAAAATCCAATACAGAAAAAAATCTAAATAAGAAAGATGAGCTTTGGAATTATTTGCGTGCAAAAAATAAGAAGCTATATGAAGAAGTAAATAAATCTTTCCTAGGAAAATTAATGCAAATGAACACTTCTTTGGGAAGAAGGATAATATTATCAGGTTATTCCTTATCAAGAAAAATATATGCATTTAATTAATAATTGTACTAAATGAATTATAATAAAGTTTTTTGTTTCAATGAAATTTCAATATAATAATCATTATGGGCAATTTTTATTAAAAAAATATCTATTAAATTGTAATTTAGCACTTTATTAGATGCCTTATTTCTAGGGTTTTGTGTGGTTAATTTTATTTTAGTGAAGCTGGCATCGAAATAAAGTGCTTTTTATACTTAAAAATGTTGAGAGTTATATACATTTTTAATTTTTTATTCTTGAGTATATTATTTTTACAATATTATAGAAGAATATTGAAGGAAAAGAGATTTTTATGTAGAAATACTAAACATGTAAGAGAATTAAAAAGGAGGCAGTAAAATGTCAACAGCAAATGTAGGTTTTGAAGAACAGCTTTGGAAAGCCGCTGATATATTAAGAGGCAGTATGGATGCAGCAGAATATAAGCATGTAGTTTTAGGACTGCTGTTTTTAAAATATATATCTGATAAATTTGAACAAAAGTATAATGAGCTTCTTGAAGAAGGAGAAGGATTTGAAGAAGATAGAGATGAATATGAAGCAGAAAATATATTCTGGGTGCCAAAAGAGGCAAGATGGGAAAAAATAAAGAACAATGCAAAGGAGCCAAGGATAGGACAAATAATAGATGATGCTATGCTTTTAATAGAAAAGGAAAATCCTACCTTGAAAGGTGTGCTTGATAAAAGATATGCAAGACCTGAGCTTGATAAAAGAAGGCTTGGAGAGTTGATAGATGTTATTTCAAATATAAAACTTTATCAAGATGGACAAAAGGACATTTTAGGAAGAGTATATGAATATTTCTTAAATAAGTTTGCTGAAAAGGAAGGCAAAGGCGGTGGCGAATTCTATACACCTAAAAGTGTTGTTAAAACATTAGTTGAAATGATTGAGCCTTATAAAGGCAGAATATATGATCCATGTTGTGGTAGCGGTGGTATGTTTATACAAAGTGAAAGGTTTGTTGAAGAGCATCAAGGAAAGATTGAAGATATATCAATTTATGGTCAAGAACTTAATCCTACAACATGGAAGCTTTGTAAAATGAATCTTGCTATACATGGGCTTGATGGTGATTTAGGCCTGCATAATTCAGATACATTTCATAATGATTTGCATAAGAACTTAAAAGCGGATTATATTTTAGCAAACCCTCCCTTTAATATTAGTGAATGGGGCGGCGAAAAACTTACAGAAGATGCAAGATGGAAATATGGTATTCCTCCAGCAGGAAATGCAAACTATGCATGGCTACAACATATGATATTTCACTTAGCACCGAATGGAGTTGCAGGTGTTGTTCTTGCTAATGGCTCATTAAGTTCAAATACATCTAATGAAGGAGAAATAAGAAAGAATTTAATAGAAGAAGATGTCGTTGATTGTATAGTAGCGTTGCCAGATAAATTATTCTATACAACAGCAATTCCAGCATGCCTATGGATATTAAATAGAAATAAACTAAATAATCCAAAATACAGAAGCAGAAGACATGAGTTTTTATTTATAGATGCAAGAAAGCTTGGTCAACTTGTAGACAGAAGGCATAGAGAGCTTATAGATGAAGACATAAAAAGAATAGCAGAAACTTATCATAATTGGCGAAATAAAGATGGACAATATGAAGATATAAAAGGCTTTTGCAGATCAGTAACTATAGATGAAATACGTGAGCATGAATATATCCTAACTCCTGGAAGATATGTAGGAATAGAAGAGGTAGAAGATGATGGAATAGACTTTGAAGAGAAGATGGAGAACTTAACAAGTGAGCTATCAGAGCTATTTGCCAAATCAAGACACCTTGAGGAAGAGATAAAGAAGAACTTGAGGGGGTTAGGATATGAGTTGTAATGAGTGGAGAGAGATAAAGCTTGATGAAATAATTGAATTTAATCCAAAAGAAAGCATTTCAAAGGGTAAATATGCAAAAAAAATAAATATGGATATGTTAAAGCCTTTTTATAAATATGTAAATGAATATGCAATGGAAGAATATAAAGGTGGCTCAAAGTTTAGAAACGGCGATACTATAATGGCAAGAATAACACCATGCTTAGAAAATGGTAAAACAGCAAAAGTAACATTATTGAATAAAAATGAAGTGGGTTTTGGTTCAACTGAATTTATTGTACTTAGAGCTAAAGAAGGATTAACGACAGAAGATTATGTCTATTATACGGCAATTTCTCCAGATGTTAGAGATATAGCTATAAAATCAATGACTGGAACATCAGGAAGACAAAGAGCACAAATAAATGTGATTCAAAATATTAATATTAATCTCCCCCCTCTCCACGAACAAAAGGCCATAGCTAAAATTTTATCTGACCTTGATGAAAAGATAGAAATAAACAACAGAATAAACAAAGTGTTAGAGGAAATAGCCCAAACAATATTTAAACGCTGGTTTATAGACTTTGAATTTCCAAACGAAAATGGAGAACCATATAAATCAAGCGGCGGCGAAATGGTTGAAAGTGAACTTGGACCTATTCCTAAGGGGTGGGATCTAGTTGAATTAGGTCAATTTATAGAAATAATTAATGGATATTCTTATAAGAGTTCAGAATTAATGGAATCAAATACTGCTTTGTTGACTATAAAAAACTTTGATGTTACTGGAAATTTTAAAATAAATGGATTTAAAGAAATAAAAATATCTGAGAAAGTTAAGGAAAAACATTATTTAGAATTATTTGATGTAGTAATCGCTTGTACTGATTTAACTCAAAATGCAGAAATTATTGGTAATGCTATTATGGTTATGACTAAATCAAAATATAAAAAGTTAATTGCATCAATGGATATTATAAAAATAGTTCCAAAATCAAAGAAAATAACTCAATACACATTATATATGATACTTAAGGATAATAGATTTAAAAAATTTGCATTAGGATTAACATCTGGGACAACAGTTTTACATTTAAATAAAAAAGGAATATTAAATTATAAGGTTGCTCTGCCTATTGATAGTTATTTATTAGAAAAAATTAGTTGTTTTATAGAGCCTTTAATTAAATATATGTCTGAAATTTATAGCGAAAATGAAAGGCTTTCCCAACTCCGCGACACTCTTCTTCCAAAGCTTATGTCTGGTGAAATTAGGGTGCCTTTAGATGAATCTAAATGATAAAAGAAAGGAATATAAAGATAGCTGATGATATGAAAAATACAATAAAAGAACTAACTTTAATGCTTATGTATTTAACATCCTGGAAGGAAAAAGTGCTTGGCATGGAATATCTAAGAACATGGAAAGGGTATGATTTTGATATTTTAAATGAACTGACTGATTAAGATTTAATAAGCGGCTCATATCGTGCTAAATCAGCTTATATTACAGAAAAAGGGGAAAAGCTTGCAGAGGAATTATTAAAGAAATATGGAATAGAAAACATTTAAGGTGGGGATTTAATGGGTTTTTTAATAGATTTTACAGAACAGCAGCTTGAAGAGGCAGCAATAGAAATACTTAAAGAACTTGATTATGAACATCTTTATGGCCCTGATATAGCACCAGATAGTGATAATCCTGAGAGGCAAGACTATAGAGAAGTAATATTAAAAAACAGAGTATTAGATGCAATAAGAAGACTTAATCCTGCTTTGCCAGAGGATGCAATAGAAGAAGCATATAGAAAGATAATAACCTTTAACAGCCCAATACTTGAAGAAAACAACAGATGCTTTCATAAACTTATGGTTGAAGGAATAGATGTTACATTTAAAAAGCAGGGGATAATAAAAACAGAAAAGGCATATATAATTGACTTTAAAAATGTAGAAAATAATGAATTCTTGGTGGTAAATCAATTTAGAATAGAAGAAATAGAAAAAAGACGACCAGATGTAATAATATTTGTAAATGGCATTCCACTTATTGTAATGGAACTTAAATCATCAACAGATGAAAATGTAGGAATAGAAAAGGCGTATAATCAATTACAAACATACAAAAGAGACATACCAACACTTTTTTACTACAACGCATTTATAGTAATCACAGATGGAATAAATGCAAAGGCAGGAACAATAACAGCAAACTTTGAAAGATTTATGAACTGGAGAAGTATAGATGGAACAAATGTAGAGCCTCTATCAATTCCACAATATGAAATACTATTAAAAGGTATGCTAAGAAAGGATAGGCTGCTTGATATAATAGAAAACTTTTTAACATACCAGGAAACAAGTGACACGGATTATGATTCAAAGGATAGAAAAATTGGAGATAAAATAAAACTAAATAAAATACTTGCTGCATACCATCAATACTTTGCTGTAAAAAAAGCAGTAGAAAACACAGAGGAAGCAATAAATTCAACTAATAAAAAAATTGGCGTTGTATGGCATACCCAAGGATCAGGGAAGAGCTTTACAATGGTATTTTATGCTGGACAGCTTGTTAAAAAGTTCAACAACCCTACAATTGTGGTTATAACCGACAGAAACGACCTTGATGACCAGCTGTATGCAACATTTTGTGGGGCTGAAGATATATTAAGGCAAAATCCTATTCAGGCAGATGTTAGAAAACTTTCTGATGAGCAAAAGGAAAATAATAAAAAAGAAAATACAAAAGTAATACATGGGCTATTTGACCTTTTAAATGAAAGAGAAGCAGGAGGAATAATATTTACTACTATACAAAAGTTTAAACCAGAGGAAGGCGAAATGCCTGTATTAACAGATAGACACAATGTAATAGTAATTGCAGATGAAGCCCATAGAAGCCAGTATGGATTTGATCCGAAAACTAACATAAAAACTGGAGATGTAAAATACGGATATGCTAAATATGTAAGAGATGCCCTTCCTAATGCTTCATTTATAGGATTTACAGGAACACCTATTGGAATAGAAGGTGAAATAGGGGCAAAATCAACGGTAGAAGTATTTGGCGACTATATAGATATATATGATATGACAAGAGCTGTTGAAGACGGAGCAACAGTAAAAATATATTATGAAAATAGAATAATAAAGCTTGAGGCAGACGAAGAAGAACTAAAGAAAATAGATGAAGAATTTGAAAATCTAATGGAAGGACAAGAGGAAGAGATTAAGAATAAATATAAAGGTCAGTGGTCAAGGTTAGAGGCTGTTGTTGGCTCACCAAATAGATTAAAGCTTCTTGCACAGGATATAGTAAATCACTTTGAAGAAAGAATAAAAACAATAGATGGAAAAGCTATGATTGTTTGTATGAGCAGAAAAGTTTGTGCCGACCTTTATGATGAAATAATCAAGCTAAGACCAGATTGGCATAGTGATGATTTAAATAAAGGAAAGATTAAGGTTGTAATAACTGGGGATGCATCTGATGATGATAAGCTGCAAAAGCATTTAACAGGCGGCTCACAAAGAAAAGGAATACTGGCAAAAAGAATGAAGGATGTAAAGGATGAACTTAAAGTAGTTATTGTAAGGGATATGTGGCTAACAGGATTTGATGTCCCATCAATGCATACAATGTATATAGACAAGCCAATGAAGGGACACAACCTAATGCAAGCAATAGCAAGAGTAAACAGAGTATTTAAGGATAAGCCAGGTGGAGTAATAGTCGACTATATAGGAATATTTGAAAGCCTAAAGAAGGCACTTAAAGTTTATACAGAAAGCGATAAAAAGACAACAGGAATAGATACTTCGGTTGCAGTATCAATAATGCTTGAAAAACTTGAAATATTAAAGGGTATGTTCCACAAACTTGACTATTCAGGCTATATGAATGGAACTGAAATGCAAAGAATAAGAGCAATAACAGCAGGAATGGATTTTGTGCTTTCAATGAAAGAAAAGGAACAAAAAGAATTTAAAAATACAGTTGTAGAGCTTGCTAAAGCACATTCACTTTGTGCATCAACAAAGGAAGGAAGAGCTGCAGCACTTGAGGTTAGCTATTTTAAAGCTGTAAAGGCAAGCCTTGTAAAGCTTGAGAATAAGTCAACAAACAGGCTTTCAAAAAGAGAGATAGAGTATAGAATAAATCAGCTTCTTCAAAAGACGATAATATCAGAGGAAGTAATAGATGTGTTTGATACATTAGGGCTTGAAAGACCTAATATATCCATTTTGTCAGATGAATTTTTAGAAGAAGTAAGGTCAATAAAATATAAAAATCTTGCTGTTGAAATGTTAAAGAAACTCTTAGAAGGAAAGATAAAATCAATTGAGAAAAGAAACTTAGTAAAATCAGAAAAGTTTTCAGAAAAGCTTGATAAGGCATTAAAAAAATACAAGAATCAAGCAATAACAAATTTAGAAGTAATTGAAGAGCTTATAAAACTAGCAAAGGAAATACAAAAGGCAAGAGAGGAAGATATAAACCTTGGCCTTTCAGAAGACGAAATAGCCTTCTATGATGCCTTAACAGCAGATGATGCAGTAAAACTATTTATGAGTGATGATGTTTTAAAGCAAATAGCCCATGAATTAACAGAGGCTATAAGGAGCAATATAACCGTTGACTGGAGCAAAAGAACAATGGCAAGGGCAAAAATGAGGACGATTATAAAAAGGCTGCTTAAAAAATACAATTACCCACCAAAGCAGGCAGAAAAAGCAATGGATATAGTAATGAAGCAGGTTGAAAAGATGTGTGAAAATGAAGTAGAGGAAATGGAGGAAGACGATAATATCGCAGCGGGGTTGGTTGCAGAAGTTAGAGAGGAATATTTGAGATAGACAATTTTTGGTTATTATAGCTGGGGAGATAATTCAATGGCTAAACAAATAGTAATAATGTTTCTTTTAAATCTTCATACAATGAAAAGAAAAAGTTAAATAGTATATAAGTTGGTTTATAATAAATGGGTATTGTTTTCTTATAGCACATCAAAAACAAAAATTAAGTTCACGCATAAAAGAAGCAATAAATGTAAATTATACTATTTTAATTCTTGCAGACTATATCTTAAGAGTATGTAAAAAATTTTGTGTAAAGTGATTTAAGTATCTCCTTCTTGGCAAGAATTAAGAGAAAAGGACAAGGAGGAGATTTTTAATGTCACTTTTATCAAAAGCACAACTAAAAGAATTTATTAAAGAAAATAACATCACAAGTGTAGCTGGAATCCAATCTACCCTTAAAGAATTATTTAAAGATGTCTTAGAAGAAATGCTTCAAGCGGAGCTTGATACAACTTTAGGCTATGAAAAATATGATGTAAAAAATAAGCAAACCGATAACAGCAGAAATGGATTTTCTAAAAAAACAATTAAAACTGAATTTGGTGAAATGGAAATCGATGTCCCAAGAGACAGAAATGGCGAATTTGAGCCTAAAATTGTTCCTAAAAATAAAACAGATATCTCTGGAATTGAAGATAAGATAATATCCCTTTATGCTAGAGGAATGAGCACAAGAGATATACAGGATCAAATTAAAGATCTCTATGGCATAGATATATCACCAGAGCTTGTTAGTAAAATTACAGATCGTATTATTCCAGAAGTTAAGGAATGGCAAAGTAGACCTTTAGAAAAAATTTATTCCTTTATATTTATGGATGCTATACACTATAAAGTAAGAGAAGAAGGACGTATTCTTAATCGTGCAGCTTATGTTGTTCTTGGGGTTAACATTGAGGGATATAAAGAAGTTCTTGGTATATGGATAGGAGAAAATGAATCATCAAGATTCTGGCTTGGAGTCCTTAACGACCTTAAGGGCAGGGGTGTAGAAGATGTTCTGGTTTTCTGTGTTGATGGTCTCACTGGAATGAAAGAAGCTATACAAGCAGCTTATCCAAAGTCAGAAATACAAAGGTGCATAATACATCAATTGAGAAATTCATTTAAATATGTTTCATACAAACATCTTAAAGAGTTTACAAAAGACTTTAAAAATGTATATAACGCATTGAATGAGGAGGTAGCTAAAGAAAAACTTAAGGAAGTAGAACAGAAATGGGGCTCTCAATATCCATATGCAATTAAGAGTTGGGAAAACAACTGGGATGTAATATCACCTTTCTTTAAATTCCCTGATGAAATAAGAAAAATCATGTATACTACAAACATAATAGAAAGTCTACACAGGCAGTTTAGAAAAGTAACTAAGACAAAAACTATATTCCCCACAGATTTGTCATTAGAAAAAATGCTTTATCTATCGGTTAAAAATATAGATAAGAAGTGGACTCAAAGGTATAGAAACTGGGATATGGTAATCAATCAGCTTATGATAATATATCCGGGAAGAATATAGCTAATACTAAATATAATTTACAAAAAACAAAAAATTTTTGAAGCTTCAGTCGACCTAGGTCTCCTTTCGCTTCAAAAATTATAACAATGCTCTAATCGCGAGTTTGTTATGCATAGACATAGACCCACTCATTATAAAAATTTTAACCAAAATTAATCAACATTATGCATAAAAACCTAATTTATGGTAACAATTAGTAGTGAAAGTAAATAAAATATCTTTTTGGATTTAGTCTAAAACTTGTCTTGAAGGAGTTGCTCCTCAACTAAATACACAGATTTATTTACACTCCCTATCTTAAGGATGGTTATTATTATGTTAGAAACTATATTTAATTTTTTAATTAAATATCTAATAACAAGGATACTCCTATGCATAGCTGTGTTTTATGGCTTGATTTTTATTATTTCAATAGTATCCCATTTAATTGGGGCTATATTTAAAATAGATGCAATAGTTGTTAATTTATATGTAAGTCTTTTAATATTTTCTTTCATATTAGTATATTCTGCTATGTATTCTGTTAAATTTATAATTAATTTATATCAAAAAAATAATGTTGTAAATACTTATCAGGAAGATATTATAGAATATCAAGAGGATAGCAATGAAACAAAATATTACAATGATTCACCAGGAATACATCATGTAAGACCACACTATGTTAATGGGTATGAAAGGGCAGATGGAACATATATCGATGGTTATTGGAGAGGAGGAGATAATGGCTACTATCGTTCTAATCCAGATGGTGACTTATCGAATAATTTAAAAAAGGTCAGATAAATTGATTATATGCTCCTTTTTTGGTTAACGGTTTTATTATTTTATCTGTTTACCTAAGGGGAGCATATAATTGTAAATTATATTGAAAAATATATAAAAAGAAAATAAGAGAATAAAGTAACAATCATATTACATAAATAATATATATAGATTGAGTAAATATAAATTAAATAGAACATATAAATACTTTAGGGGAAATCATATAAGGGTAGTTTTTATTTATTATAAAAATTTTTTAAGATTAAAAATTAATAAGGGGGATAAAAGTGTGAAGCCATATTATAAAAAGTGTTTTATGTTTTCCCTAGTTTTTTTGTTTGTTTTTACAATTAATTCTTTTTTTATACCTGGATGTACTTCAAAAATTAAAAAAAATAATGAGGATAATGATAAATCAATAATGGCACAAATAAGCTTAAAGGAACCTAAACCTATATACAATAAAACACCAGAAAATTCACACGAAATAAAAGAATTAGATAAAGAAATTGCGGATTTATTTAATGTGCCTGATGATTATGAGGAACTGCCTTTAAATTCTACGGAGCTTATTGAAAAAGCATTTAATGACGGCAAGATAACATTAGAAAAAGCTTCTTTATTAAAGGTTTTTGCAGATTATGAACCAGAACGCCTATTAGATGAATATAAATCTAATCAACCAGCCGATACTTGCGAATATGCTATAAAATATTTAGTAGATAATTGGGATAGCTTATCTAAAGAAATACAAAATCAGGTTTTGCCATATCTTATTCCTTTAAATGATAATCGCAGTTTTTTTTCACCACATAATAAAAAAGAAAATAAAAATACAGCTTCAAATTTGAATTTTTTTAATGAAGTCTATGCAGCTAATGATGATTATGAAGTTTGTGAAGATGAATTTATTTATGATGGACAAAAAATTAAAATTTTATATTATGAAGGGAAAAAATGGTCTGATAAAAAAAGGCAGTCTATTAAAAATATGGCTTCACAAGTAAAGGAAGCATTAACTTATTCATGGGAAAAGTTTAAACCATTAATGAAAGTAAAACCTTCAAAGCCTTTAATAATTGAAATAATTGATTTGCCAAAAACAAAATTAGGTGAAGAGTTTTATTATGATGGCAAATATAGAATAAGAATAAATATTTTACTATGTGATTTTGAAAAGACTATAAAATCTACTGTAGCACATGAGCTTTTTCATGTATTTCAGGATGAACTTAAAATTGGATATAATACGGTTGATGAAAAATGGCTATGTGAAGCAACTGCTGTTTGGTCCGAAAACTATGCATATCCTGATTATAATGTGGAGCATTGTAGACATCCTGGCTTTTTTAGAACTCTTGATAAGGAAAGGATTGGGTATGGAAAACTTTTTGAATATGACAGCTATATGTTTTTTTATTATCTTACCGATTATGCAGGTATGAATTTTATTCCTGAAATTATTAAAACTGCTGGAAAAAAAGGATCAGAATCAATTAGACCTTTTTTGGATGAAAATATAAAAAATATAAAAGAAACTTATTCAAAATTTGCTCTATATAATTGGAACTGGCCTCCTGTAGATAAATATTATGATTATGGTAAAATAACAGGAGGTCCTAGTGGAAAAAGCTTTAAAAAGAAAATAATGAAAACTGATGAAGAGGATAAAGCAACTGTTTCCCTAAAGCCTGGAGCATTAATGTATTATTTGTATATATTTAATCAAAAAGATCCAATGCTTCAACATGTTACAGTTACCTTTGATAAATCTATAGCAGATGATAAATATTTAAAAAGGCAAGCTATATTAAGGATAAATGGCAAATGGATAGTAGAGGATTGGTCCGATATAACTGAAAAACAATTTTGTAAAGCAAAAACAGATAAAAGTGAAGATATTCAAGCTTTGATTTTAATTTATTCAAATGCAAATTTAAAGGAAGAATTAAAGGATGTAGATAAGTTCACAATACAAACAGGAAAGTGTTATAAAGAAGTAGATCTTAAATTATCATTTGAATATAATTTAAAATCTTATGATTTTGAGTGGAAGTCAAAGGGTAATATGATTGAAAAGCTAGAAATAAAAGATCACTATTATTATGTTGTAAAAAACTCCTCTTATAACTTTACTGGGGAAGGATTTAGCGAAGGTAAAAAGATAGTCGAAACATCGGGAAGCTTTTCGGTGTCAATTAATAATCCAAATATAAATAATTCTATGGTAAGGGTGTTGAAAAAACCTGCGGAAAATATAGAAGGATTAAAAGAAACTTATGAAAAATACGGAATAAAAGAAAATATTCCTCCCCATGGAATATTTGTAACTGCTCCTGCATTATTGCAAGGAACATCATTAAAAGGAAATACAACGTTTTACTTTCCCGAACCTATTGGTAAGGTAAGTTTATCCGATCCTCTTCCTTTAGACGGGATAAGTCAAGTTATAGCTATAACTATGGATATGGATGATTGGAATGCAAAGGGAATAAGTATATCAAAGGAAATTAATGTATTTAATCATAAATGTCCTTTAACTAAGGCTTTTTTAGTGGATTTTGATAAAATTATAAAACAACTAAACAATATTGAAAGCATGCCTGGTATGGGAAGTCAAATGCCTAATTCTAAAGAAATGCAAGATGCAATGGAATTTTTAAAAGAAAATAATATGGGAAATATACTTAATATAGAAAATCAAGGAAATACAAGCAAATTATCCTCATTTACTGCTATAAATTCTATAACAAAGGCAATGATTCCAGGGAATAAAATTACAAAAGGCTCTGCAACTTTGAAAATAAGGGCTAATGCTGTAAATACAAAATACTATGGAGAATAAAAAATCTAATTCTTGAGTTTATTTAAGCTAATTAGCGACAGAAGTCGCCACTTTGTAAAGTTTTGGGTAGTTCACAATAGAGTCATAGTAATAGTTGGGTAGGCATTTTATTTAATGCCTGCCCTTCATAGCTTTTAAGGCTTCTAATAATTTAAAAATATATATCTGGCATAATTTATAGATAATACTTTATAAGCTCTCCCATTTGTGATAAACTAAAGAATACAATTTATTGTCTAAATGTAAAACAGGAGAATGTGTTATGGAAGAAATAGTTAAAGCAGAAACATATAAAGGTCTTTACGGCATGCATAAATATTGGGGTAAAAAGCCTTTTAATGTTATTTGTGAATTTATTAAGAAATATTCTAAAGAAGGAGATATAGTTTTAGATTCCTTTTGTGGTTCTGGTATAACGCTAATTGAAGCTTTAAAGTTAAATAGAAGGGCTGTAGGATTTGATTTAAACCCTATTGCAATAATGTTAACTAAAGCCTCATTAAAAAGAGTTGATATAAAAATACTAAAAAAAGAATTTGAAGAAATTAAAAAAGAATTAGAACCACTAATTAATTCTTTATATGAAACTACTTGCGAAAAATGTGGAGGTATTGCTTATGAAACCCATGTTATATGGAATAAAGGAGAGCCTCAAGAGGTATGGTATAAATGTGATAATTGTAAATTAAAAAAAGTTATTCGAAAAGGAAATGATTATGATAAAGAACAATGTGAGAATCCAAGAATAAAACCTTTGTGGTATCCAACTACAGCTATGTTTGAAAACAGCAGGTTAAATGTAAGAGAAGGACAAACCGTTGCTGATTTATTTACTAACAGAGCAATTGTTGCTCTATCTTATTTACTTGACAGAATTAAAAGAGTTAAAGATCCAATAATAAAAGAAACATTTGAAATAACCTTTACAGGTGCACTTTCACAGGCAAGTAAGCTTGTTTTTGTAATACGAAGAAGAAACAAAAATTCAACTTCAGGAAAAGAAGAAACAGGCCGTGCAGAAGTTGGAAGTTGGGTAGTAGGATATTGGATTCCAGAGGAACACTTTGAGATAAATGTTTGGAACTGCTTTGAAAACAGATTTAAGAAAATTTTAAAAGGAAAAGAAGACGTAAATAAAACTTTTAGTAAAGAAATAGCTTTTTACGATGAATTTAATAGTTTGAAATATAGCAAAAGTGGGGCTTTAATATTAAATGCTTCAGCAACTGATATTGATATACCTGATAATTCAATTGACTATGTTTTTATTGACCCTCCTCACGGCAATAGAATTTTATATATGGAAATGAGTTTAATGTGGAATTCATGGTTGGGATTAGAATTTAATTGTGATTGGGAAAATGAAATTGTTGTATCAGAGGCAAAATATAGAAACAAGAATGTAGATTCTTATTCAAAAATGATGAATTTAGCATTGCTTGAGATTAAAAGAGTATTAAAATACGGCTGCTATTTTTCCTTAGCCTTTAACAGCCTTGATGATGAAACATGGTTGGAAATGTTAAATATGTGTATAGGCACAGGATTCAATGTCGTAGATATTAGCCCTCTTGGATATTCAGCTAATTCTGTTGTTCAAGATAACAGAAAAAATGCATTAAAAACTGACTTTGTAATTACATGTAAAAAAATATTAAATCAGAAACAGAAAGAATAGAATTAAACAACAATACAGATGAAATTTTAAGGGACTTGAAAAAACTATTAGAAAACAATAGATTGGAAACTTATGATATTATAAATAAATTATTTCAAAATAGTATTTATAAAGGATTTATCTATCCACCAACAAAAATACTTTCAGTTTTAGAGAAAGAATTTTTATATACCGATGGTAAGTGGTGTTTTAATAAATAGAGAGAAGGATGATTTAACCTAATTAGTGACAGAAGTCTCCACTTCGTAAAGTTGGGGCAGTTCACTTAATGTTAAATCATCCTTTAAAAATCAGTTAGAAAATATCACACTATTATACTTGTACATATTTTATTTTAGCTTTTAGTGTAAACAGTATTCTCCTATTTTTCACCTTTTATCAGTATTGATACAGATTTTGCTGAGTAATTACCTACTTTAGATGGATCTTTATCATAATGATATTTTATAGTATTTATTTTATTCACATTTATTGAATTTAGAAGGTCATTTACGGCACTTTCAATAACATCAAGTTTACCTTTTAAAGGTCTTCCATCTTCGAATGCATTGGTGTATGCCAGGAAAATAAATAATCGGTTATTGTTTGAAAACAGGCGTTCTCCCTGATATTTATAATTCCACCATTCTAATTTTTTAAGTTCTGAACCAATCTTTTCAACTGAATTACGTCTTAAGTCATATATGGATTTAACAAAATTTAAAGTTTTTTCATCATGACGAGAAGATAAAATATCTAATAATTCTTTTCGTGATAAACCGCCATAATTAGGTAATGACATAATTTGTTTATTTTTTTTATAATAACTTTTAATTATTTCAATTTCGGATTCACCATTCTCATTAATTGAATAGCTGTCTGAAGAATTTTCATCATTTTCAATAAGACCCTTTGAATAAAGATCAAAAAAATCCTCTGCTACATGAGTAATTTTTAAATCAAAAGGGATTATATTGTTATCAATTTTTATAAAAAAGTCAATATGATGTATTTTTCTTAAAGTTGGAATAATTTTAGAGTGTTTAATAAAATAGTGTTCAATTAAATCATTTGTAGTTTGGTTGTAAAAAGACCACAAAATATAATTTCTTATTTTAGGAATAATATCTTTATCTATGCGATTGAGGAGCATATCTATAGATTTAATAGACTTATCCCTTACTAAGTCTTTTACAATATCATCAACTTTATCATTTCGAAGACCGCAATTTACAGAACCATAGTTATTAATAATATTATACAATCCTTCTTCAGCTTTTTTCCTCTCATTATCTATTATTGTACGTTTTGATTCAATATAGGATAATATATCTTCTATTGTAGTGGATGAATTATAGGCCTGTTTTAATATATTTTTAAAATCTCCGTTAGTAATGGAATGTTTTTTTAAACCCATTAATTCTATTAGATGAGGTTTATCTAAAGAACGTAATAATAGGAATCGAATACTACAGTTATTTTCTGAATATTTATTTGTAAAACCAGAAATATCTATAGTTTTTTCAAATTCGGTATATAGTTTATCAAAGTTAATCATTTTAATCCTCCTAAAATTACAAATACATATAGAGCATTTTGGGATTATGGTAATTATATTAATTTTTCTTTATCTTTTCAATATATAAAGTCAGTTTTTTATACTAATTTTATATTTTTTCTGCAATTTGATAAGTCGAGTATATTTTTGATTTTTATATCATTATTAATTATTTAAGAAAAAATTAACTGTTTCAACAATACATGCAAATTTATTAATAATTGAAGGTATATATAATGTTAATAAAATAAATATATATTTTGTATTGATGGACTTATAATATATAGGTTTATTGTAAAAAATAAATATATAATTTGCATGTTAACGAAAATTAAAAAAATTATTTTAAAAACTATTGATTTCCAAAATAATTACTGATATAATTACAAATAAATTTTATTAATGAAATTAATGGAATTTTTCATATTGGAGGAAATATTATGTTAAACTCAATTAGAAATATTTTTGTAGGACAATTTTATTTTAGCTTTTATTTTTACTGGGGCTTTTACTTTAGCGCTGGTTTTTTGTCTTGCAAAAATATAAAATATCCAATTTCTAATGAGTTTAAGAAGATTAATTTAGCTTATATATAAAATAGCTCTATATAATTTTAATCTTATATAGCTATATCAAAGAAGACTCATTAGAGTCTTCTTTTTTTATAAATAAAATGAAGGAGGCTAAATATATGATTATCATTATGAAACCAGGAGCTTCTGAAGAAGCAATCGAAAAACTTAAATTAAAAGTTGAAAGTTTGGGGGTTAGAGTTAGCATGACTAAGGGAGAAAATTGTACTATATTAGGATTAATAGGCGACACAAGTAATATTGAACCCAGCAGGTTTTTAGTAAATGAAAATGTTGAAAAAATTTTGAGGGTACAAGAGCCTTTTAAATTAGCCAATAGATATTTTCATCCTCAGGATACTGTAATAAAAGTTGGAGATAGCACAATAGGAGGAAATAAAATAGCAGTTATAGCTGGTCCGTGTTCTGTAGAAAGCGAAGAACAGATTTTAACTATAGCAAAGCAAGTAAAAGAGTCAGGAGCAACTTTTTTAAGAGGCGGTGCTTATAAGCCAAGAACATCTCCTTATAGTTTCCAAGGTTTAAAGGAAGATGGCCTTGAACTTTTAAAATTAGCAAAAGAAGAAACAGGACTTCCAGTTGTAACAGAAGTCATGTCAGCAGCACTGATTGAAAAGGTTAGTGAATATGCAGATATACTCCAAATAGGTGCAAGGAATATGCAAAACTTCGATTTACTGAAAGAAGTAGGAAGAACTAATAAACCAGTTCTTTTAAAGAGAGGCTTATCTGCTACCATAGAAGAGTTTTTGATGTCAGCAGAATATATAATGGCAGAAGGAAACCAAAATGTAATACTTTGTGAAAGAGGTATTAGAACTTTTGAAACCTATACAAGAAATACTTTAGATTTAAGTGCTGTGCCTGCTCTAAAAAAATTAAGTCATCTGCCTGTCATTGTTGATCCAAGTCATGCAACGGGAATGTGGTGGATGGTAGAGCCATTAGCAAAAGCTGCTATAGCCGTTGGTGCAGATGGTCTTATAATAGAAGTTCATAATGATCCAGCAAATGCAAAGTGTGATGGTGAACAGTCAATTAAACCTGAGAGGTTTGATTCCCTTATGAAATCTTTAAAAGAGATAGCACGTATAAATAATAGAAGTTTATAAATTACGAGGTGATACTGTTGGAGGATTTAGACTTTAATATTACGGTTGTAGGTTTAGGATTAATAGGTGGTTCTTATGCAATGGCTCTAAAAGATTTAAACCCCAAAAAACTGTGGGCAGTAGATGTAGATGAGAATGTTTTAAAAACAGCTGAGGAAATGAAAATAATCGATAAAGGATATAAAAATCCAGAGATTCCACTAAAGGAATCTGACATAGTAATTATTGCATTATATCCTAAGCTTGCGATTAAGTTTATTAAAGAAAATATTAATAATTTCAAGATAAATGCTATTATAACTGACGTAGGTGGCATTAAAGAAGAAATTGTTAAGGAAATCAATTCATTTCTTCCAGAAAACTTAGATTTTATAGGTGGCCATCCTATGGCTGGGAAAGAAAAGCAAGGTATAGCTTATGCATCGAAAGATATTTTTAAAGGTGCAAGTTACATCTTTACCCCTACAGAAAGAAATAAAGAAGAGAATATTCAGATTTTGGAAAGCATTGCAAAAAAAATTGGATGTAAAACTACTGTGAGGATAAGCCCAAAGCAGCATGATGAAATAATTGCTTTTACAAGCCATCTTCCACATATATTAGCAGTTGCTCTAATAAATTGTGACTTAATAAATTTACAAACCTCTTTGTTTGTTGGAGGAAGTTTTAAGGATAGTACAAGAGTGGCAGAAATAAACACATCTTTATGGATAGAACTTTTAACTTCAAATAAAGAAAATATAATCAATAAATTAGAAAATTTTGAAAACAAAATCAAACTTATAAAAAATGCTATCAAAGAGAATAATTATAGTCTTATTAAATCTGAATTTGAAAAAGCAAGTTTAAGAAGAAAGGAGTTAGAATTATAAGGTGCTTAAGCTTGAGGTAAATATTCCTGATAGGAAGTATCCAATATATATAGATAAAGGAATTATAAATCGTATTGGGGAAGAGATAAGAAAAATATACAATAATAAAAAAATAGCCATAATAACTGATTCAAATGTTGAAAAGTTATATGGCCCCCAAATAGAAAATAACCTTAAAAAAGCAGATTTTTTAACCAAGAAAATTATAATTGAACCAGGTGAAAAAAGCAAATCTTTTATAGTTTTACAAAGTGTTTGTGATGAACTTTTAAAGTTTGGTTTAAATAGAGGTGATTTAGTTATTGCCTTTGGTGGAGGAGTTGTTGGCGATTTAGGAGGATTTGCTGCTTCTATAATTTTAAGAGGAATTCCCTATATTCAAATTCCTACCACATTACTATCTCAGATTGATAGTAGTATAGGTGGGAAAGTTGCTATAAATACAATACATGGGAAAAACCTTATTGGAAGCTTTTATCAGCCTCTTGCTGTATTTATTGATCCAGATTTGCTAAAAAGTTTAGATGATAAATTTTTATATGACGGTATGGCAGAGGTTATAAAATATGGAGCAATAAGAGATGAAAAACTCTTTTATAACTTATTAAAATATGAATCTAAAGAGGAATTGTTTGAAAATATAGAAGAAGTTATTTACAAAAGCTGTAGCATTAAAAAAGATATTGTAGAGAAAGATGAGAAAGATAAAGGGGAAAGGATGTTGCTTAATTTTGGACATACAATAGGGCATGGAATTGAAAAATATTTTAAATATGAAAGATATACTCATGGTGAGGCAGTAGCAATTGGTATGGCTGTAATTACTGAAAGAAGTGAAGAACTTGGGATTACTGAAAAAGGTACTTTTAACTTACTAAAAAATGCTATAAACAAATATAATCTGCCCCATAGGATGCCACCAGTTAATAAAAATGAACTAATAAATGCTATAGGCTTGGATAAAAAAAATATTGGAAAAGATATGCATATTATCTTGATAGAAAAGATAGGAAAAAGCTTTGTTAAAAAAATAAAAATAGATGATATAGAAAAATATATTAATATTTAAAGGGGAGTTCGGTTTTGAGTAGCATACAAATTATACCTTCAAAGCTTAAAGGCCATGTTAAAATACCACCATCAAAAAGTCTTTGCCATAGAGCAATCATAGCTGCAGGCCTTTCTGATGGTGTTAGCAATATAGAAAATATTATACTTTCTGATGATATTATAGCTACCTGTTCTGGTATGGAAGCATTAGGGGCAAAAATTGAAAAGGAAGATAATAGATTTATTATTAAAGGTTCTAAAGAGTTACGTCCAAAAAGAAGGGAAATAGATTGTATTGAGTCTGGGTCTACTTTGCGTTTTTTAATACCAATTGCTCTTTTAACAGGAGAGAAAATTACTTTTGATGGAAGAGGAAGATTAAAAAGCCGTCCACTTACACCTTATTATAAAATATTTAAGAACCAGAATATCTATTATAGCAGTGAAGAAGGGTTGCCACTTACTTTGCAAGGAAGGCTAAAGCCAGGGAATTATGAAATAGAAGGTAATATCAGTTCTCAATTTATTACTGGACTATTATTTACACTACCTTTATTAGATGGAGACTCTAAGATTATTATTACAACAGAATTGGAATCTAAAGGATATGTGGATTTAACTTTAGATATTTTAAACAGTTTTTCTATTAAAATTGAAAATAATAACTATAAGGAATTTTTTATAAATGGAAATCAAAAGTATAAAGCAATAAACTATTACGTTGAAGGAGACTTTTCTCAAGCAGCTTTCTGGCTAACAGCTGGAATACTTGGTGAAGAAGTTGAATGTACTAATTTAAATATTAATTCACTTCAAGGTGATAAGGTAATCGTAGATATTATAAGAGAAATGGGTGGAAATGTAGCTATAGATGGGAATATAATAACTGCAAAAACTTCTAAAACGAAAGGAATTGTAATAGATGCTTCTCAGATTCCGGATATTGTTCCAATTTTAGCAGTATTAGGAGCGTTAAGCAGTGGAACTACACGAATAATAAATGCAGGAAGGCTTCGAATAAAAGAGTCTGACAGATTAAAAGCTATTACTACAGAGTTGAGTAAGTTAGGTGCGGATATAAAGGAACAGTCAGATGGGTTAACAATTCATGGAAAAGAAAAGCTTAAAGGAGGAACAGTTAGCAGTTGGAATGATCATAGAATAGCAATGGCACTTGCTATTGCTTCTATTAAATGTACTGAACCTGTAATCATTACAGGTAGTGATGCGGTAAAGAAATCTTATCCAGAATTTTTTAAAGACTTTTCTATGTTAGGAGGAATAACAAATGAGTGGAGTCTGGGGAGAGAATATTAAATTTTCTATTTTTGGAGAATCCCACGGGAAAGCTATAGGAATAACAATCGACGGGCTTCCGCCTGGAATCAATCTTAATATAGAAGAAATTGAATATGAAATGAGAAGGAGGGCTCCAGGACAAAATGAGTTCTCAACTCCAAGAAAGGAAACAGATAGTTTTGAAATATTAAGTGGGTATTTTAATAATTACACTACAGGTACACCACTTTGTGCTATTATATGGAATAAAAATCAAGAATCAAAGGATTATAATGAATTAAGAAATATTTTACGTCCTGGACATGCAGATTATACAGGCTATGTTAAGTATGAAGGATTCAATGATTATAGAGGAGGAGGGCATTTTTCAGGCCGTTTAACAGCTCCACTGGTTTTTGCAGGAGCTGTTGCAAAACAAATTTTAGCACTAAAGAGAATTTTGATTGGAAGCCACATTTATCAAATTGGGAATATAAAAGATGTGCCTTTTGATAAAGTTAAGATTAATGAAGACTGCATAAAAAATTTGAATAAAAGTACTTTCCCTGTATTAGATGAAGAAAAAGGAGAAGAAATGAAAAGGCTCATTTTAGAAGCAAAAAATGATTTGGATTCTGTTGGAGGGGTTATAGAAGCTGCAGCAATAAATCTGCCTAAAGGCTTAGGCTCTCCCTTCTTTGATTCTGTTGAGAGCAAAATATCGCATCTTTTATTTTCAATTCCTGCAGTAAAGGGAGTAGAATTCGGGATGGGATTTGAAATTTCAAAATTAAAAGGCTCAGAGGCTAATGATGAGTTTTACATAGAAAATGAAGAAATAAAAACTCGTACTAATAACAATGGAGGTATATTAGGTGGAATAACAAATGGAATGCCTTTAATATTTAGAGCAGCTTTTAAGCCAACGCCATCTATTGCTAAAACTCAAAAAACTGTAGATGTATTGAAAAAAGAAAATGTAGAATTAAAAATTAAAGGACGTCATGATCCTTGTATTGTACAAAGAGCTGTTCCTGTGGTAGAGGCAGTAACTGCAATGGCTATTTTAGACTTATTATATTCTAAATAAAATTTCGGATGGTGAATGGAAATGAATGATTTATTAGAAATAAGACGTCAAATAGATAATGTAGATAAAGAAATTGTAAGATTATTTGAAGAACGTATGAAACTGGTATTAAAAGTAGTTGAATATAAAAAATTAAATAATATTGATATATTTCAAAGTTCAAGGGAAGATGAGGTTATTAAAAATGGTATAGAAAATCTAAAAGATAAAAGGTTCCAACCTTATCTTGAAAAATATTTAAATTTTATTATGAAATTAAGCAAAGAATTACAATCAGAAGTAATTTCTTCTTATGAGAAAAACAGTATAATTGTAGGTTTTCAGGGAGTTTCTGGTTCTTTTAGTGAACAAGCTTTGTTTGAGTATTTTGGGGAAAATACTCAAACAAGAGCTGTTGAATACTTTGAGGATATATTTATTGATTTAAAAAATAATAAAATTGATTATGGGATACTTCCTATAGAAAATTCTTCTACAGGGGCTATTTCTGAAGTCTATGATTTATTAAATAAATATGATTTTTACATTACTGGAGAAATATGTTTGAAGGTCGACCAAAACTTACTTGGTATTCCTGGTGCAACAATTGAGGATATAAAAGAAATATATTCTCATCCTCAAGCATTTAGTCAATCCAGTGAGTTTTTAAAAGATCATCCGAACTGGAAGCTTATCCCTTATCATAATACTGCAAAAAGTGCAGAGTATGTAAAAAATCAAAACAATAAAGCTTTAGCAGCAATTGGAAGTAAAAGGGCTGCAAAAATATATGGGTTAGATATTATTAGAGCTAACATAAATTTTAATAGCAATAATAGTACAAGATTTGTAGTTATATCAAAAATTATGAAAGAAGATAATAATAACAATAAAATTAGTATAGTGTTTTCTATTCCTCATAAAGTTGGATGTTTATATAACGTATTAAGATGTTTTGCTGAAAACAATTTAAATTTGCTTAAAATAGAGTCAAGACCAATTCTTAACAAACCTTGGGAATACTTTTTCTATGTTGATTTTGAAGGGAACATTAAAGATGAAAAGGTGCAAAATGCTATAGATGCAGTTAAAAATAATAGTCTATATTTAAAGATTTTAGGAAATTACAAAAAACATAATGATAATTAAAAAATAAAAATTCATACTATTTATGCAGAATATGGTAAGGGTGGAGGTTAAATATGAATGATAAAATTAATATAAATAAAAATATAGTTTTTATCGGGATGCCTGGTGCAGGAAAAACAAGTGTAGGGAAAGCAGTTTCCCAAAGGCTTCAGCTTCCATTTTATGATGTAGATACTTATATTGAGAATAAAGAAGGACAATTAATAAAAGATATTTTTCAACAATATGGAGAGGAACACTTTAGAAGACTAGAAAGTGAAGCAATAATAGAAGTTAGTAAAAATTGCCCTTCTATAATATCAACAGGTGGGGGCACAGTAAAGATTTCTTCTAATATGGAAGTTTTAAAATCAAATTCAATAATAATATTTTTAAATAGACCGATTGAGAATATAATAAAGGATATTGATATATCTGTTCGCCCTCTTTTAGCTGGAGATGTTTCAAAAATTTATAATCTTTTTAAAGAAAGATATCCTTTATATAAAAAATATTGCGATATTGAAATAATAAACGATATGGATTTTAATAGCCTTATTGATGAAATAATTAAATGTATAAGAAGTTAATAGAGTATAAATTAAAAAAACTCCTTTTGGTTAAAAATTAGAAACCGGAGGAGTTTTTTGTATAAATATGAAGTTTTTGTTGATAATGAAAAATTGTTGTGTTAAACTTTTAATAGTTAGATATCTAATAATTAGATATCTAACATTTATGAAAATTAATATGTTATTGGAGATGAGAAAATGAAAGATAATTTACTTGATATAAGAGAGGGAACATTACATATATCTCTTATGAAGTTAATTAAAGCACATCGTCAAAGAGCAACTGAGGAATTTGGGAAAATAGGACTTACAAAGGGACAGCCTAAAATACTTGACTATCTCTCTAAAAATAATGGCTGTATTCAAAGGGAACTTGCTGAGAACTGTCATATTGAACCAGCAACAGTAACAAGTTTACTTTCAAATATGGAAAAGGCAAATTTAATCTACAGAATAGCAAATTCAAAGGATAGGCGTGTTTATAATGTTTTCTTAACTGAAAAAGGAATGGAAGTACAAAAGCAGGTTGAAAGAATATTTTACTTAATAGATGAAGAATGCTTTTATGGGTTTTCTGAAGAAGAGAGAAAAGAGGCAATAGATATTTTAAATAGGCTCTAGGGAGTGTAAATAAATCTGTGTATTTAGTTGAGGAGCAACTCCTTCAAGACAAGTTTTAGACTAAATCCAAAAAGATATTTTATTTACTTTCACTACTAATTGTTACCATAAATTAGGTTTTTATGCATAATGTTGATTAATTTTGGTTAAAATTTTTATAATGAGTGGGTCTATGTCTATGCATAACAAACTCGCGATTAGAGCATTGTTATAATTTTTGAAGCGAAAGGAGACCTAGGTCGACTGAAGCTTCAAAAATTTTTTGTTTTTTGTAAATTATATTTAGTATTAGCTATATTCTTCCCGGATATATTATCATAAGCTGATTGATTACCATATCCCAGTTTCTATACCTTTGAGTCCACTTCTTATCTATATTTTTAACCGATAGATAAAGCATTTTTTCTAATGACAAATCTGTGGGGAATATAGTTTTTGTCTTAGTTACTTTTCTAAACTGCCTGTGTAGACTTTCTATTATGTTTGTAGTATACATGATTTTTCTTATTTCATCAGGGAATTTAAAGAAAGGTGATATTACATCCCAGTTGTTTTCCCAACTCTTAATTGCATATGGATATTGAGAGCCCCATTTCTGTTCTACTTCCTTAAGTTTTTCTTTAGCTACCTCCTCATTCAATGCGTTATATACATTTTTAAAGTCTTTTGTAAACTCTTTAAGATGTTTGTATGAAACATATTTAAATGAATTTCTCAATTGATGTATTATGCACCTTTGTATTTCTGACTTTGGATAAGCTGCTTGTATAGCTTCTTTCATTCCAGTGAGACCATCAACACAGAAAACCAGAACATCTTCTACACCCCTGCCCTTAAGGTCGTTAAGGACTCCAAGCCAGAATCTTGATGATTCATTTTCTCCTATCCATATACCAAGAACTTCTTTATATCCCTCAATGTTAACCCCAAGAACAACATAAGCTGCACGATTAAGAATACGTCCTTCTTCTCTTACTTTATAGTGTATAGCATCCATAAATATAAAGGAATAAATTTTTTCTAAAGGTCTACTTTGCCATTCCTTAACTTCTGGAATAATACGATCTGTAATTTTACTAACAAGCTCTGGTGATATATCTATGCCATAGAGATCTTTAATTTGATCCTGTATATCTCTTGTGCTCATTCCTCTAGCATAAAGGGATATTATCTTATCTTCAATTCCAGAGATATCTGTTTTATTTTTAGGAACAATTTTAGGCTCAAATTCGCCATTTCTGTCTCTTGGGACATCGATTTCCATTTCACCAAATTCAGTTTTAATTGTTTTTTTAGAAAATCCATTTCTGCTGTTATCGGTTTGCTTATTTTTTACATCATATTTTTCATAGCCTAAAGTTGTATCAAGCTCCGCTTGAAGCATTTCTTCTAAGACATCTTTAAATAATTCTTTAAGGGTAGATTGGATTCCAGCTACACTTGTGATGTTATTTTCTTTAATAAATTCTTTTAGTTGTGCTTTTGATAAAAGTGACATTAAAAATCTCCTCCTTGTCCTTTTCTCTTAATTCTTGCCAAGAAGGAGATACTTAAATCACTTTACACAAAATTTTTTACATACTCAGGCTCTATGAAAATATAAAAAATAGAGGTGGTAAAAATGTTTAAACTTTTAAAATATTTAAAGGGTTCAGCAATAATTTGTGCTATTATAGCTCCTATTATGATGTTTGTTGAAGTAGCGATGGATCTTATGCAGCCTAAAATTATGGCAGATATTATTGATATAGGAGTTGGTAACAAAAATATTGCTTATGTTTTATCATCTGGATGGAAAATGATTTTGGTAGCATTAATTGGTCTTATAGGCGGTGCTGGATGTTCCGTGTTTTCATCAATAGCAGCTATGAATTTAGGAGAAAAATTAAGACAAAGCCTTTTTGAAAAAATACAAACCTTTTCTTTTTTAGAGATAGATAAATTTAAGACTTCCTCCCTTATTACGCGTCTAACAAATGATGTTACTCAATTCCAGACTATGTTTCTTATGGCGTTAAGAATTGCAGTTAGAGCACCACTTTTATGTATAGGTGGTATTATAATGGCTATATCCTTAAGTAGAAAGCTGTCAATTATTTTTTTAATTGTAATTCCACTGATTATATTATCGGTTATAGTTATATTTGCAAAATCCTTTCCTCTATTTTCAGCTGTTCAGGAAAAGATTGATAAGATAAATACTGTTATGCGTGAGAGTATTTTGGGAGTGCGTGTAATAAAAGCATTTACTATTGAAGAAAGTCAAGAAAAAAGATTTAGCAATGCCAATTATGATTTAATGCAAACGTCTATTAAAGCTCAGAATATGAATATGATGCTTTGGCCTATTGTAACTATTTTAATGAACTTAAGTGTTATTGCTGTATTATGGTTTGGAGGTCATTTAGTAAATAACGGGACGTTAGAAATAGGAAAGATAATGGCTTTTATTAACTATCTTATTCAGATTATGAATTCATTAATTATGGTAGTTATGCTTGTATTAAATTTTTCACGTGCAAAGGCATCAGCTGATAGAATAAATGAAGTATTAAATACTGTACCATCTATACAAGATAGCAACTCTGCTGCTGATATGAAAAGTTTTGATATTGAATTTAAAAATGTTTCTTTTAAATATAGTGAACATAGTGAATATGTATTGACAGATATTTCTTTTAAGATAAAACAGGGAGAAAAAGTTGGAATAATAGGAGCGACTGGAGCAGGAAAAAGTTCTCTTGTTAGTTTAATCCCTCGTCTATATGATGCAACTGAAGGGCAGATTTTAATTGGAGGTATTGATGTAAAAAATATTAAACTAAAAGATTTGAGAAAAAACATAGGGGTTGTATTACAAGATAGTATATTGTTTTCGGGAACCATTGAGGATAATTTGAAATTCGGAAACAGTAATGCAGACTTTGAAACAATTGAAAATGCAGCTATGGATGCTCAGGCCTTTGAATTTATAAAAGAAAAGGAGAATGGCTATCAAAGCATTGTAGAACAAAGAGGGAAAAATTTTTCAGGAGGGCAAAAACAGCGTTTATCTATTGCAAGGACTTTGATAAGAAATCCAAAAATATTAATTTTGGATGATTCATCAAGTGCCCTTGATATGGCAACAGAAGCAAAGCTTCAGAATGCCATAAAGAAAAGGATGAGAGACAATACTGTAATTATAATTGCCCAAAGAATCTCAGCAGTATGTGATGCTGATAAAATTATTGTTCTTGATAATGGAAAGGTATCAGCTATTGGAACTCATAAAGAACTATTAAAAGAAAATGAGATATATAGAAGTATTGCCGTTTCACAGTTAGGAGAGGAGGTACTTTTAAATGCCTAATGAAAGGATTATGCCCAATGTAAGGCCTGGTGAACATGGACCTGGTCAAGGCGGACCTATGGCAAGGTTTCAAAATAAAGCTGAGAAGCTTAAGAATCCAAAAGGTACATTAAAAAGACTGTTAAAATATCTAAATGGTAAAGAAAAGATATTGATATTTGTTTTTTTTCTTAATATAATAACAACAATTATAAATATTTTAGGTACAAGGTTAAATGGATATACAGTAGATAATTTTATAGAAAAAGGCGATATGGCAGGACTTTATAGAATTTGTATCATATTAATGTTCATGTATATTTTAAGTGTTGTTTGCATGTATATTCAAAATAAATTAATGGTAAATATAGCTCAAAAAACTTCAGCAGACATAAGAAAAGATTTATACAAAAACATACAATTGTTACCTATTAAATATTTTGATACTCATTCCAGTGGAGATATAATGAGCAGGCTTACCAATGATGTAGACAATATAAATATGACGTTATCACAGAATATAACGCAGTTCTTTTCTGGAGTTATAAATATTATTGGAATGCTTATAGCAATGATTCTTTTAAGTGTAAAGCTTACAATAATAGGATTAACTACTGTTCCTCTTATGTTTATATTAACAAGGATTATTGTTAATAAAACCCAGCCTTTTTTTATAAAACAGCAAAAAGAGCTTGGAAAGTTAAATGGATATATAGAAGAGATAATATCAGGTCAGAAAGTTATACTACTGTTTAACAAGGAGGACTATGTTAAAAAGGAGTTTTCGAAGATAAATAAAAGGCTTACTAAAAGTTCTATATTTGCACAGGCTCTATCTGGGGTTATGGGACCGGTAAATAATCTGGTTAATAATCTTGCGTATTTGATTATTGCTGTTAGTGGAGCATATTTTATACTCTCTGGGATGGATATAACTGTTGGAGTAGTGTTTTCATTTATACTTTATATGAGAAATTTTACTCGTCCTATAAATGAACTTTTAAATACTTTTAATACAATACAGTCAGCATTAGCAGGTGCAGAAAGAGTATTTGAAGTAATGGATGAGCCTAAAGAAAGTGATAGCGAAAAGGCCCTGGAATTAGAAAACATAAAAGGAGAAGTTGAGTTTAGGCATGTCAACTTTTCGTATTCTAAGGATAGAGAAATACTAAAGGATATATGTTTAAAGGCAAATAAAGGTGAAACCGTTGCTATTGTAGGCCCAACGGGTTCTGGAAAGACTACTATAATAAGTTTATTAACAAAGTTTTATGATATTGACAGTGGAAAGATAATTATTGATGAAAAAGATATAAATGATATAAAAAGAAAAAGTTTAAGGAAATCAATTTCAATGGTATTACAGGATACGTTCCTTTTTTCTGAAAGTGTAAGGGAAAATATAAGATATGGCAGATTGACAGCTACTGATGAAGAAGTAGAACAGGCTGCTAAAATAGCAAATGCTCATAGATTTATAATGCAGCTTCCTGATGGCTATGATACTATTTTATCAGATAATGGGAGCAACTTATCACATGGACAGAGACAATTGCTTGCAATTGCAAGGGCTGTATTATCACAATCATCAATTCTTATTTTAGACGAGGCAACTTCATCAATAGATACACGTACAGAGATAGCAATACAAAAAGCAATGCTTAATCTAATGAAAGGAAAAACTACTTTTATTATAGCACACAGGTTAAGTACAATTAAAAATGCAGACGAAATAATAGCAATAAAGGACGGAAGGATAATAGAAAGAGGTACCCATGAAAAACTTTTGCAAAAATGTGGGTTTTATGCTGAAATATATAATACACAGTTTAAAAAGGGCATTGAGATATAAAGAATAAAAATATTAAAAAAGGGGAGATTTGCATGAAGTTTGTTAATTTTAAATTGGAAGAGAAGGTTCGACTGGGAATTAAAACTGAAAAAGGAATAATTGATGTAGAAAAAGCTGCTGCAGATTTTTCTATGGATGTTCCGTTAACTATTGAAGAGGTTATTTCTGCTGGGGAAGATGCTTTAAAGAAGTTAAAGGAATTAGCACAAAAAACTAATAAAATAATTTCTGAGGAAGAAATTACTTATGCACCATGTGTTACAAATCCAGAAAAGATTATTTGTGTTGGTTTAAACTATTTAAGCCATACTTCAGAATCAAAAATGAATGTTCCAACAGTACCTGTTCTTTTTAGTAAATTTAATAATGCTTTAGCAGCACATAATCAAATCATTCCTCTTCCGAAGTATGCATCAAAGTTTGATTACGAAGCTGAACTTGTTATTGTTATAGGGAAAGAAGGAAAAGACATTTCTAAAGAAGAGGCTTTATCTTATGTATTCGGCTATACAGCTGGAAATGACATATCAGCAAGGGATCTTCAATTTTTAACAGGACAGTGGCTTTTAGGTAAAACTAGTGACTTTTTTGCTCCAATTGGGCCATATTTGACAACAAAAGATGAAATAGATCCTAAAAATCTAAAAATTGAATGCAAAGTTAACGGTGTAATCCGTCAATCTGCAAATACACGTGATATGATTTTTGATTGTGCTGAAATTGTTAGCTACGTATCAAGATATATGACGTTAAAGAAAGGAGATATTATATTTACTGGTACCCCAGGAGGAGTGATTTTAGGATATCCTGAAGAAAAGCAGATTTGGTTAAAGTCAGGTGATAGAATTGAAATTTCAATAGAAAACATTGGACATTAGTAAATACCTTAAAATAGATAATTTGATTGAGAATTTTTAAATTTAAAAATAAAAAGACCAAAATGAACAAAAAAGCTCTATTCATTGACATAATTTTAACAACAAAATAAAATGGAATTGTGGACATTAATTATAAACAAAAAATGGGGGGAATATTATGAAGAAAAGAATTATGTCAATTGTTCTAACTTTGGTCTTTTTAGTAGGTTTGTTGTCAGGATGTGGTTCTAATACTACAAGTGGTAATACAAATAATAACACAAGTAGCAACACAAGTTCCAACACTCAAGAAACATCTAAACCTAAATATGCAGATGGTATTTATTTTGCTCAAGCAGATGATTTTGATAAAGAGAGCGGATGGAAGGATGTTGTTACACTTGAAGTTAAAGATGGTAAAATAGTTTCAGCTGACTGGAATGCAGCAAATAAAAATGCAGGTCCTGACAAAAAAACTCTATCAAAAGAAGGAAAATATAAAATGAAGGAATTAGGAAAAGCTCAAGCAGAATGGCATGAGCAGGCAGCAAAAGTAGAAGCATATTTAATAGAAAAACAGGATCCAAAGGCCATTACATATAAAGATGCAGAAGGGCATACCGATGCAATATCAGGAGTATCAATTCATGTTATGAATTTCTTTAAATTAGCTGAAAAAGCTTTAGCTAATGGCCCTGTGCAAAAAGGACCATATAAAGATGGAGCATATCATGCTGAACAAGCAAATTTTGATGCTCAAGGATGGAAAGAAACAGTAGATATTACTGTTATAAACGGCTATATTGTTGCAGCGAACTGGAATGCAGTAAATAAAGCAGGTGGAGATGATAAGAAGACTCAATCAGTAAAGGGTACTTATGGTATGAAGGAAAAAGGAAAAGCTCAAGCAGAATGGCATGAGCAGGCAGCAAAAGTAGAAGCATATTTAATAGAAAAACAGGATCCAAAGGCTATAACTTATAAAGATGCAGAAGGACATACTGATGCAATATCAGGAGTATCAATTCATGTTATGAATTTCTTTAAATTAGCTGAACAAGCTTTAAGTCAGGCTAAGTAAGTATAAAAGGGTGTACTGTAATCAGTATACCCTTTTAAAGTATAAATTTAATGTTATGAACAATAATAACAAAATCTATTCATAATGAACAAAAGAAGTAAAAAAATAGATTTTGATGTACTCTATGATAAAATTTTAACTAAGAGGACATGCATATCTCGCCAATTTTTAGACGTAAACATTAAAATCATTAAATTGCAATTGCATTGATATATATCAAATAAAAGGAGGACAAGATATGGAAGAGAAAAAAAGGATTGTTGTATTAGGTGGAGGGTATGGTGGAGTTTTGACAGCCAAAAAGCTTGCTAAAAAATTTAAGAAAGATGAAAATGTTGAGATTGCTTTAATTGATAAAAAACCATATCATACTATGCTTACTGAGCTACATGAAGTTGCTGCAGGAAGAGTTCCTGAAGACTCAATAAGAATTGACTTGAAAAAAATATTTACAAAAAGAAAAGTAGATGTAGTTCTTGATGAAATAGCTGAAATAGATTTTAAAAATAAATTATTAAAGTCAAATAATAGTTCATACAAATATGATTATTTGGTAATAGGAACTGGATCTAAACCAACGACTTTTGGGATACCAGGAGTAGAAGAATATACCCATAAGCTTTGGTCTTATGAAGATGCTGTAAATTTGCGTGAGCATATATTGAACATGTTTAGAATGGCAGCCAAAGAAAATAATAAGGTAAAAAGACAGAAATTGCTAACATTTGTTGTTGTTGGTGCAGGTTTTACAGGTGTTGAAATGATAGGTGAATTAGGGGAATGGAAGGATAGACTTTGTAAAGATTTTTATATAGATAAAAATGAAGTTAAACTCTATATTGTAGATGCTCTTCCTAAAATACTTCCTATTTTCCCTGATAAACTAATTAAAAAAGCAGAAAAAAGGTTAAAAAAATTAGGTGTTGATATAATAACAGGTGCAGCAATTACAGAAGTAACAAAGGATGCAGTTAAATTATCAGAAAATAGGGCTATTGAATCTAATACTGTTATTTGGGCTGCAGGTATTGAAGGTTCTGATATTGTTGGAAAAATGGGAATAGAGCAAAAGGGAAGAAAAAGAATAGTTACAAATGATAAGCTTCAATCTGTAGATTTTGAAAATGTTTATGTGGTTGGTGATAATATATTTTATATCCCTGAAGGTGAAGAAAAGCCTGTTCCCCAGATGGTAGAGAATGCTGAACACTCTGCAGACCTTGTTGCACATAATATATATGCAGATATAAAGGGCAATCACAAGAAATCTTATAAACCTAAATTCCATGGTGCCATGGTTTGTATTGGAGGACGATACGGTGTAGCTCACATAGGAACACCTAATAATTTCTTTATGCTTTCAGGTTTCTTTGCTATGTTTGTTAAACATTTTATAAATATTGTATATTTCTTCCAAGTTGCTGGATTTAATAAATGCTGGTCATATATGCTACATGAATTTTTCCATGTAAAAGATAAAAGAAGTTTTGTTGGAGGGCATTTTGCAAAATCATCTCCAAACTTTTGGCTTGTAGTATTGAGAGTGTTTGTTGGTTATAAGTGGTTAGAAGAAGGATTAAATAAGTTACCAAAGATAATAAATGATCCAGGAAAAATTTTCTTAATTCCAGCACCAGTGGCAGATGCATCTTCAGCAGCTTCTGTACAGGCAGCAACAAATACAGCAGTACAAGCAACATCTGCAGCGTCAGCGGCAGCTTCTAAAGCAGCAGAAGCAGCTTCACAATGGGGGACAGCATTACCAGTTCCTGAGTTTATTCAAAAGATTGTAAAATGGTCCATGAATACTTTCTTCTATACTGGAGATGGTGGTTTTACAACCTTAGCACATATTTTCCAAACATGTATGGTTATAGGTGAAATACTAGTAGGATTATGTTTAATTGTAGGATTATTTACTGCATTAGCATCGATTATTTCTATTGCAATGGGTACAATGATTTGGGCATCTGGTATGGCACCTTCTGAAATGCTTTGGTATCTAAGTGCAGGAATTGCTTTGATTGGAGGTTCAGGAAGTACTTTTGGTTTAGATTATTATGTACTTCCAGTTTTAAAGAATTGGTGGAAGAATATTGGATTTGTGAGGAAGTTATACCTATATGTAGATTAAAAATAAAATCAAATATCCTTTTAATAAATTTTAAAAGGATATTTGATTTTAATATTGAATTGATATTTATGAGAAAAACTTTTTTTGATGTTTAATAAATTATTTAGTAAAATTATATATTGGTTAATGTATAGTCTATTAAAAAAATTTTATGAAGAATTGGTATAGGTGATAAAATGAATAAATTTTGGACAAGATATCCTGAAATCGCTGAAGAACTCGAATCTGTAAAAAATATTATTAAAAGCAATTTAAAATCAAGTGACAAATATTTCGAACAGTCTATTTTCCCATTGATTGATGCGGGAGGGAAAATGCTAAGACCAGGATTAATGCTAATAGCAGGTAAATTTGGACATTATGATATGGAAAAAATGCATAATTTAGCTGCTGCAGTTGAAAATGATGCATACTGCAACACTATATACATGATGATGTTATAGATGAATCAAAATTAAGAAGAGGTATAGAAACGTTGCAGTCAAAATACGGAAAAGCTTATGCAGTTTATTTGTGGGTGATTTTTTATTTTGCAAATGTTTTATAATGCTTTCAAAGTACAATTATTTCAACAGAGAATTTAAGAGATATATCTAATGCTATATCAAAAATATGCATGGGTGAAATAAGGCAATATAACATTAGATATTTCTACCCAAGGGAGTATAAAAAATTATTTAAAAATTATATCAGGAAAGACTGCAGCTTTATTTGCTAATATCTTTATATGTAGGTTCAAAGGAATCAGATTGTAATGAAGATATTTGTAATTTATTAGGCAAAATAGGATATTATATTGGAATGGCCTTTCAATAATAGATGACTTGCTGGATTATAATGGAATACTCTGCAGATGGGTAAAAATGCTCAAAGATGATTTAATTAAAGGTTATTATACACTACCTATTATCTATGCAATGAATGAGGATAAAGAAGGTAAAATTAAAGAATATTAGAAAATTCGGCATTAAAGGAAAAAACGTAAAAGAAATTATTGGATTAGTTATGAATACAAAGGTATTGGAAAAGGCAAAAAAATTAGCTGATAAATATACAAAAAAAGCCTTTAATAATATAGAAAAATTACCAGATTGCGATGCAAAAGAAATACTTAAAGAAGTCACCCAAAAAACTATTAATTCGTAATTATTAGTTTAAATGGGGTGGTTTAATATTGAAAAGGTTATATATTGTTATTATAATTGTACTTTCTATGCAATTTGCTTCATGTGGAAGTAAAAAAGTTATTTACAAAGAAGGCACTTATTACGGTGTAGGAGAAGGACATGTTGGCAAAATAAAAATTGAATTAGCAACAGATAAATACCACATAAAAGAAATTAGAGTAATAGAAGATGAGGAAATACCAATAATTGCAAAGAAAGTATATGAAATAATACCTAAAAAGGTTATTAAGGCAAATAGTACTGATGTTGAGGTTGTTACTGGAGCAACCTATACAAGTAAAGGTTTAATAGATGCAATAAATGATGCATTAAAAAAAGCAAGAATTAATAAAGAAAGTGGGCAAAACTAATCCATTATTGTAATTTATGGAGTTGAGGAAATTGAAACTACAGTATAATTAACAATATTTATAAGTTCCATAATTATTTTATATAATTAGTGTATTAGGGGCTTCTTCATATTACATGATTAAACGTTCCATTGAAACACAAATGGGGAATAATGCTATGGATATAGCTGTTACTATTGCATCTATGGAGAAAATACAAGAGGCATTAGCATACAAAAAGGACTATAATATAGTACAAAATACTATAGATTGTTTTTGTGACAAAACGAGGTTTCAATATATAATTGTAATGGATATGAATGGAATAAAATATTCATACCCACGAGGGAAATCATTAGGGAAAAATATAATGATGGAGGAGAAGAAAGGGTATTAAAATATGGTGAATCTTATATTTCAAAGGATAAGAATGCTTTAATATCTGCAATAAGAGCTTTTGTACCTATTTATTATAATGGACAACAGGTTGGAGCAGTTTTAGTTGGACTATTAACAGATACTGTTTATAATGAACTTGCTGCACATATACTATGGTTTAAAATAACATTAATTGTAGGTTTACTTATTGGAATTATAAGTGCTGCAATCTTAGCCAATTTAATTAAAAAAACTATTTTTGGGCTAGAACCAAGCGAGATTGCATTATTACTAGGACAAAGAGATTTAATATTACAAAGCATTAAAAATGGTATATTAGCAGTAGATAAAAATGGGAATATATTATTTTTCAATAAAGTTGCAAAAGATATTTTTAATTTTAAAAATGAGGATATAGGAAAAACATAAATAGTATGAATTTAAAATATGCAGATGAAATGATGAAAGCTTTAATTTATGAAGAACCAATATATAATCAGGAAATTAAGATATGTAAGGATAATACATTGATGTGCAGCCATACTTTATTAAAAAATCATAAAAACGAAATTATTGGAGTAGTTTCAATATTGAAGATTTAACAGATATTTAAAAAGATGGCTGAAGAACTAACAGGAATAAAGAAATGACCTCTGCTTAAGAGCTCAAAATCATGAATTTATGAATAAATTACACACAATTTCGGGACTTATACAATTAGAGGAATATGACAAAGCACTTGAGTATATTACGAATATATATATCATCAAAGACAGGCTGTTTCAGAGATTTTAATAAATAAAATTAAAAACCCCACATGTAGCAGGGTTACTTTTAGCAAAGTATAATAAAGCAATTGAGGCAAAAATATCTTTAGAAATTGATAAGGATTTAACTTAGAAGAGTTGCCTAAAAACATAAATCCTGATGACCTTTGTTCAATTATAGGAAATTTAGTTGAAAATTCAATAGAGGAGTTAGTAAAATATGAAAATGGGAAATAATTGTTAAAATAAATTCTGATAGTGAAGGACTAAAAATTAGAGTTCAAGATAACGGCCCTGGAATTGATGATGCAATAATTGATAAGATTTTTGTAAGAGGTTTTACAACAAAACCTGGTAATAGGGAATAGGACTTAGTATTGTAAAAGAGATAGTTGATTTTGCACAAGGAAATATTAACATCATACAGGAAAATGGAGTTATATGGGATATATTTATACCAATGAAAGGAAAATGCCTATGATAAAAGTGTTAATTGTGGAAGACGATCCTATGGTCATGGAAATTAACTCTAAATTTTTAGAAAAATAGATGGATTTAAGCTACAGGCTTGTGCTAATTCTTTAGAAAAAGCAAAGGAGATACTTTTAAAGGATGCTCCAGATTTAGTGTTGTTGGATGTTTTTTTCCCACAGGGAAAAGGTATTGATTTATTAAAATGGATACGTTCTGAAAACATAAAATGTGATGTAATTTTGATTACTGCAGATAGAAATACTGAAACAGTTGAAGAAGCATTTCGCTATGGTGCAGTTGATTATTTAGTAAAACCGTTTATGTTTAATAGATTTAAAGAAGCTTTATTGTTATATAAAGATAGAAAAAATAACTTTGAAAACATTGGAAATATTGAGCAAAAGATAATTGATAGATATACTATAAAAGATAGTAGACATTTTGAAAATGAAGAAAGCAGTGATATTGAAATATATGATGATATTGATATAAAGGGATTTAATAAACATACTTACGAAAGAATATTACAAGGTATAAATCAAATGAAGGGAAAGCATTCACATCACAGCAAATTGCAAAGTTAGTAGGGGTATCAAGAATTACTGCAAGAAGATATTTAGATTATTTGGAAAAAGAAAATAAGCTGGAGATTGAAATGGAATATGGAAAAATAGGAAGGCCAAGAAACAAATATAGAGTAAAAGTTGACAAATAAAAAATAGAAAGAGGCGATTGAATTGAAAGTTAGAAGTTTCCTTAAACTAGTTGAAATACAAACAAAAATAGCCAGTGTAATACCTTTTACACTCGGCACTGTTTATGCGTTATATAGATTTAATACTTTCAATTTAAAAAACTTCCTTTTAATGTTTGTTTCACTATTAACTTTTGATATGGCAACTACTGCGATAAACAATTATTGTGATTATAAAAGAGCTGTAAAAAAGCACGGATACAACTATGAAATGCATAATGGCATAGTAAAATACAATTTATCAGAGATATATGTTAAAGCTATTATATGTATACTTCTTATAATTGCGACAACCTTTGGAGTACTATTGTATTTAAATACAAATATTATTGTTTTAATAATTGGTATAATATCCTTTTCGGTTGGGATATTTTATTCCTTTGGCCCTATACCAATATCAAGAATGCCTTTAGGTGAGATGTTCTCAGGAATATTTATGGGGTTTATAATAGTATTTCTTGCAGTATATATACATGTAAATGAAAGCATTATAAGTCTAATGTATAATAATGGGTTTTTAACTTTACAGATGAATTTAAAAGAAGTAATATATATATTTTTACTATCTATTCCAACTATTAATTGTATTGCAAATGTTATGCTTGCTAATAATATATGTGATATTGATGATGACAAAGAAAACAAAAGATATACGCTTCCAATATATCTGGGTAAAGAAAATAGCTTGGCTATTTTTAAAGCCATGTATTATATAGCATATATTGATATTATATTATTGATTGTATTAAGAATAACTCCTGCTATCTCAATAATAACGTTATTAACATTTATTATTATAAATAAAAATATATCTCTTTTCTTTGAAAAACAAACAAAAAGGGATACCTTTGTACTTTCCGTTAAGAATTTAATAATAATGAATTTAGTTCAAATAATATTATTAAGTATAATGATATAAAATTAGAATATATTTTCATTATTTACTTCTTCGATTCTTTTTTCAATTGTTTCTACTGGTGTAATTGAAGTTGTTGTTAAGTATCTATAGTTTGCAGCAGCAGCCTCAATAATTACTGCTATATTGCGTCCTGGTCTTATTGGTATCCTGACCTTTTTAACCGGAACTCCAAGAATTTCAATAGTTTCATTGCTATTACCAAGCCTATCAAAGTTGTCATGTTCATCGTTCCAGGGCTCTAATTCAATAACAAAATCTATAATTTTTTCTTTTATAACTGAGCTAAGTCCATAAAGTGCAGTAACATTTATAATGCCAAGTCCTCTTACCTCTATCATTCCATTTGTGCTATAGGGGCTGCTGCCATATAATATTCCGCCAACGCATTTTATTTCAACTGCATCATCAGATACTAAAATATGACCTCTTTTTATTAGCTCAAGAGCTGTTTCGCTTTTTCCTATTCCACTTTTCCCCTGTATTAATATGCCTACTCCATATACATCAACAAGTTCCCCATGAAGAGAAGTAGTTTCAGCAAGTTCTTTTTCCAAGTAAGTAATCAATTCTTTTACAAGGCGTGTAGTTTGAAGAGAACTTCTCAAAACCCATATATTATGTTCCTTTGCTGTATCAATGATTTCCTTATGAGGCTCTAAATTTCTTGAAATTACAATAGCTGTAATATCAAACTCAAAAAAGTCTTTAATCCTTCTGTAACGTAAATTAGGATCCATTTTTTCAAGGTAGCTCCACTCAGCCATTCCTATTACTTGAACTCTATCTTCGCCAAAGTAGTCATAGTACCCTGAGAACTGCAAGCCTGGTCTATTTATATCACTGGTAGCGATTCTTTTGTTTTTATCACCACTTACAATAATCTCTAAATTTAAATCCTTTATTAATTTTTCAATGCTTATGGACATAATAATCTTCCTTTCAAATTATGATAGATTATTATATCATATATTTTTATGCTTTGTAATTAAAAAAACAATGATTGATTATTATAAAATTAAAAGAAAAGGTTTACACTATATTTGTAATTTAAGGATAAAGATTTTTTAAAATATGAAATTTTTATATTGACAAATTGCATTTGTATAAATATAATTATAATAAATTAATAAATGAAATGTATGCATACGTTTCAAATTGTGTAGGCAATGGGGCCTACAGGTATTCCTTAAAGGGAATGTCTGTAGGCCTCTTTAATTTTAAGATATTGGAGGGGATTATATGGATTATAAAATATCTATTGATACAGTATGGGTTCTTATTGCTACAACATTAGTCTTTTTTATGCAGGCTGGCTTTGCTATGGTCGAAGCTGGTTTTACAAGGGCTAAAAACGCTGGAAATATAGTTATGAAAAATTTAATGGACTTTGTTGTTGGTTCTTTAATATATTGGATACTTGGATTTGGGTTAATGTTTGGAGAGGATATAGGAGGTTTTATAGGAAAAATCGATTTGTTAACTAAAGCTGGGTATGCGCATTTGCAACTTGGCATTCCAAAACTTGCATTTTTCATGTTCCAAACAGTATTTTGTGCAACATCAGCTACGATTGTTTCAGGAGCTATGGCAGAAAGAACAAAATTTAGTGCGTATATTTTGTATAGCTTTGTTATTAGTGCTATAATTTATCCAATTGTAGGTCATTGGATTTGGGGTGGTGGTTGGCTATCAAAGTTAGGTTTCCATGATTTTGCAGGCTCAACTGTTGTACATTCATTAGGTGGCTGGACAGCACTTGTTGGGGCAAGTATTATAGGACCGAGAATAGGCAAATATACAAAGGATGGAAAGGTAAATGCTATTCCAGGACACAGCATAACTTTAGGTGCATTAGGAGTATTTATACTTTGGTTTGGATGGTTTGGATTTAATCCTGGATCTACTCTATCGGGAACTAATGTAGAAAGCATTTCAACAATATTTGTTACGACTAACTTAGCTGCAGCTGCTGCAACATTTGTTACAATGATTATTACGTGGATTAAGTATAAAAAGCCTGATGTTAGTATGACTTTAAACGGATCTCTTGGAGGATTAGTTGCAATTACTGCAGGATGTGATGTTGTTACTCCTTTAGGATCAGTTATAATAGGTATTATCGCAGGATTTGCAATTGTTTATGGAATAGAATTTATTGATAAAGTACTAAAGGTAGATGACCCAGTTGGTGCTATTGGGGTTCATGCTTTATGTGGTTCGATTGGAACTATACTTGTTGGAGTTTTTGCAGTTAAAGGGGAATCTTATATGGTGGAGGTGTAAAGCTTTTAGGGATACAGCTATTAGGGGTTTTAACAGTTATGGTATGGACGTTTATTACAACAACTTTATTATTTAGGTTAATTAAGGTAACAACTGGTTTAAGAGTTAGTGCGGAAGAAGAAATAGAAGGATTAGATATACACGAACATGGATTAGAAAGCAGTTATGCAGATTTTGAAATAAAGTCAATAAGTATAAACTATTAAAAGGGGGTAAAATTTTGCATAAGATATCAAAGATAGATATTATAACACGCCCAAGTAAATTTGAAGAATTAAAAAAGGCACTTAATGATATCGGTATTACTGGTATGACAGTCTCCCAAGTTTTGGGTTGTGGAATGCAAAAAGGAGTTACAGAATATTATAGGGGAGTTCCAATGGAAGTTAACCTTTTGCCAAAGGTTAAAGTAGAAATAGTTGTTTGTGAAGTTCCTGTTGAATTAGTTGTTGAAACAGCAAAAAAAGTTTTAAATACAGGAAATGTAGGGGATGGAAAGATATTTATATATGATGTTGCAAATGTTGTTAGAATAAGAACAGGCCAAGAAGGTAAAGAGGCATTAGTATAAAATAATATGGTTGAAAGTTTTTAAAAATAGCAAAAGCTCCTTTGAAAATAGTATTTAAATGCTGTTGCATTGGAGCTTTTGCTATTTTTATATTTGTTAAATAATATTTTAAATATTGTAGAACAATTTTAAAGATTGATAAAAATATAACAATATGATAAAATAGATATATCAAGTTATGTCGATAATTTAGAATTTATATTTTGAAAAAGAGGTGTTAATATGGGGAAAATAATAATGTCGCCAAGTAAGTACATACAAGGAAGTGGGGAACTTGAAAAAATAAGGAGCTATGTTGAAAACTTTGGTAAGACTTTCTTAGTCCTCGCTACTGAATCAGGAATGAAAAAGAACAAAATCAATTGTTGAAAAAAGTTTTGATGGTTCAAACTCAGGATTAGTATTTGAGGTATTTAATAAAGAATGTTGTAAAAAAGAGATAAAATAGATTGGTAAAACGTTGTTAAAGAAAATGGATGTGAATGTGTTATAGGAATTGGAGGAGGAAACTACTTGATACAGCAAAGGCGGTTGCTTATTATGCAGAGGTACCTGTTGTTATAGTTCCGTCAATTGCATCAACCGATGCACCTTGTAGTGCTTTATCTGTTATTTATACTGAAGATGGTGTCTTTGAAGAGTATCTAATACTTCCTAAAAATCCTGAAATCGTAATTATGGATACTAAAATTATTGCCAATGCTCCTTCAAGGCTGCTTGTAGCTGGTATGGGTGATGCATTAGCTACATATTTTGAGGCAAGGGCTTGTAAAAAATCAAATGCAACAAATATGGCAGGTCTTCATCCTTCTAAATCAGCTTTTGCTTTGGCAAAATTATGCTACGAAACGCTTCTTGAGGATGGGCTAAAAGCCAAACTTGCAGTTGAAAACAAAGTAGTTACACCAGCAGTTGAAAATATTATTGAAGCAAATACATATTTAAGTGGTGTAGGCTTTGAAAGCGGTGGATTGGCAGCAGCACATGCTATTCATAATGGATTTACTGTATTAAAACAATGTCATCACTTATATCATGGTGAGAAGGTAGCTTTTGGGACTCTTGTTCAATTAGTAATGGAAAACAGTCCAATTGAAGAGATAGAAGAAGTTATAGATTTTTGTATTTCTGTTGGACTACCTGTTACATTAGAACAAATGGGAGTAAAAGAAATTATACCAGAGGAAATCATGGAAGTTGCTAAGGCTTCATGTGCAAAAGGAGAAACAATATATAATATGCCCTTTGAAGTTACTGTAGAATCTGTTTATGCAGCTATACTTACTGCAGATGCAATAGGAAGACAATATATATAATTATTAAAATGACAACCACCCGAAAAGGGTGGTTGTCATTTTAATAATTAGTAACTGTTTCAAAAGCAGCTTCTTTAAGGCTTAGAAAACGATTAATTTGATCAACGTCTTTATCTCCACGACCAGATATATTTATAACAATAATTTTATCTTTTGATAATGTCGGTGCTAATTTCATTGCATAAGCAACTGCATGTGCACTTTCAATTGCAGGTATTATGCCTTCTACTTTACTTAAAAATAGGAAAGCATCTACTGCCTCGTCATCGATTATAGGGACATATTTTGCCCTATTTATATCTTTAAGATAAGAATGTTCAGGACCGACACCAGGATAATCAAGACCTGCAGAAATTGAGTAAACAGGTTTTATTGAGCCATCTTCCTCTGAAAGATAGTAGGTCTTCATACCGTGAATTATACCGACCTTTCCAAGGCTTAAGGTTGCAGCATTAAATTCTGTATCAATTCCTTTTCCACCAGCTTCTACTCCAATTAGATTAACTTCTTTATGAGGAATAAATTCACAAAAAGCACCTATAGCATTGCTTCCTCCACCACAACAAGCAATAACGTAATCAGGTAGACGGTTTTCTTTCTCTAAAATTTGTTTTTTTATCTCTTCGCTTATTATTTTTTGAAATTCTCTAACTATTGTAGGATAGGGATGAGGTCCTACTGCTGAGCCTAAAAGATAAAAAGTATCATCTATTCTTTCAACCCATTTTTCTATTGCTTCATCAACAGCATCGCTTAAAGTTTTGCTACCTCTTGTAACTTCTGTAACTTTAGCACCTAAAAGCTGCATTTTAAATACATTAAGTTTCTGTCTTTCAATATCTTCGCTTCCCATGAATATTTCACATTCCATACCAAACATAGCTGCACCTGTTGCAGTTGCAACACCATGTTGACCTGCTCCGGTTTCAGCTATAATCTTTTTCTTTCCCATTCTTTTAGCTAAAAGAATCTGTCCAATTACATTATTTATCTTATGAGCACCAGTATGGTTTAAATCTTCACGCTTTAAATAGATTTTAGCACCTTTAAGTTTTTCAGTCATGTTTTTAGCATAATAAAGTGGTGTAGGCCTTCCACAATATTCTTTCAAATAATACAAATATTCCTCTTTAAATTGTTTATCATTTATTGCTTCATAAAAAGCTTTTTCAAGTTCGTTAAGTGCATTTAATACTTTTTCAGGTACAAATTGCCCACCGTAGGAACCAAATTGAAATTTCATAAATTATCAACTCCTTATAAAATATTTCAATTAGATTTATTTTGTTTATCAAAAGTAGCTTTTTGCGCCAGCGATATAATCCGTATATTGAAAAATAGTTTAACATATAAACACCTCCATAAAAAAATAACAGCACTTTGTCCTATAAAATGGGACGAAGTGCTGCTCCGTGGTGCCACCCTGATTACAACATTATAAATGTTGTCACTTTTTCGGATACAATCATATCCTATCCCTTTAACGTTGGAATTACGGCACAGGCTACTTACTTTCACCCTGCTTCTCATGAACCCATTCAGAATGCACTATTTGTTAGGCTTCCACCATCCCTAACTCGCTTTAAAATAATTTACATTCCTACTATTTTCAATCATTGAATTTACCATATTATTACTATACTATATTATATTTATTCAAAAATGTCAATATGAGATTATAAATAATATTAAGAATAGTGATATAATTATAATGTCTTTTAATATATATTGAAGGTAACTATAAATATAGAATTTAAAAGTATTATAATGATAATAAAAGGTATTAATGTTATAATTATCTTAGATAAAAAATAAAGGAGGAGGTATAGTAATGGATAAAAACACTGATTTTATTTTTCAAAAAAGAGTTGAAAGAACTATTGAAAATCTTGAAAAAAACAACATAGAAGCTTTTTTTGTACAGGATGAAAAGGAACTAATTGATAAGATAATGGATTTAGTACCAGAAAATGCTACGGTTTCTGTTGGAGGTTCAATGACTTTATTTGAAACAGGAGTAATTGAACATTTAAGAAGTGGAAGATATAACTTTTTAGATAGATATAAGGAAGGCTTATCGATGGATGATATTAAAGAAATATATAGAAAAAGCTTTTTTGCTGATGCATATTTTACAAGCAGCAATGCTATAACAGAAGAAGGAGAAATATATAATGTAGACGGAAATGGGAATAGAGTTGCTGCTATGATATATGGCCCTGATAAGGTTATAATTGTTGCAGGAATAAACAAAATTGTAAAGGATTTAGATGAGGCAATAGAAAGAAATAGAGCTATGTCAGCACCTGCTAATGCAAAACGTTTGAATAAAAATACTCCTTGTGCTAAAATAGGATATTGCATGGACTGTACAAGCCCCGAAAGGATTTGTAGAAATTATGTATTAATAAAAAGCCAAGGCAAAAAAGGTAGGATGTATGTTATATTTGTAAACAAACATTTTGGATATTAATTTTTATTAAGTTTAGCCTTTTTTAAAATTACTCATATTATAATAGTGAGTGAATAATTTTATAAATTTATTTTGCATTGGAGGTGGTATTGATGGAATGTGGCCCTTATCCCAGTAGTATATCAATTGAAAAAAATTATAAAACTAAATATCATAGGGGAACTGCATTTGCATTAATACTACCCTATGCAGTTCTCCTGCCGAAAGGGAGGAGATTTAGACATGGAAAGAGTGAAAGGATGTTATATCAGCAACCTTCTTGGTGTATCAGTGTATGATTCAAGTAACATCTATCTTGGAAAGCTTAACGATCTTATTGTAACTTCTGATGAACATCTCCCTGTTGTTCAAGGTCTTAGGATTAAAAACAAGGATTCATTAAAAGAGATTGCATTTAAATCCCTTGGAATTTATAAGGGAGGTAAAAAATATAAAATTATTGTTGATAACTATTTTGAATATGTAAGAGATAAAAACTTCTATTCTCTATCAAATGATATATTGGACAGACAGATAGTTGATATTAATGGAAGAAGAGTTGTTAGAGTTAATGATTTAAGATTGGCTGAAATTGGGGAAGGATATAAAGTTGTAGCAGTTGACATAGGTTTTAGAGGCTTATTAAGAAGGCTTGGTATTTTGAATTTTGTAGAGGGTATACTAAGTAAGATAGGTAGAAATTTTGCTGATAGTCTTGTTATATGGGATAATGTTGAACCTATTAAGGGGCAGGTTGATAGAATTACTTTATCTATTCCATATAAAAAATTAAAATCACTTCATCCGGCAGATATTGCAGATATATTAGAAGACATTGATGCAAATTACAGAAATCATATTTTTAAAACTTTCGATTCAAGACTTGCTGCTGATACTCTTGAAGAGTTTGAAGATGAATATCAGTCAAACCTTGTTGAAAATATAGATGCAAAACTTGCCAAAGAGATATTTGAAAACATGCCTAACGATGAGATTGCAGATATTCTTGAGGATGTTGATGAGGAAAAAGTTGAAAAAATACTTCAGAATATGGACAAATCTGATGCTCAAGAAATAAAAGAGCTTCTTAAATATGATGATAATACTGTTGGAAGTATTATGAATAAAGACTATATAGCCTTTAATCAAAATAAAAGTGTAGATGAAGTTATAAAAGAGCTTAGGGAAACAAAGCCAAGCTCAGAGATTGCATATTATTTATATGTAATAGATAATGATGAAAGATTAACAGGTGTTGTTTCTTTACGTGACTTAATAATTTCATCACCTGATGCTAAACTAAAAGAAATTATGCAGAAGAATATCATATATGTATATGATACGGATACTTTGGATGATTTAACTGAATTAGTAACAAAATATGAGCTCCTTGCAATACCAGTTGTAAATAATGAAAGAGTTTTACTTGGAATGGCTATATTAAATGATATTGTTGATGAAGTCCTGTTACCAAGATGGAAAAAAATACTAAAGAGATCAGCATAGGAGGCAGCTATGGGGAAAATTAAGAATAAAAAGATTAAAAATATATTGTTTATATTAAGTATAATAGGGCCAGGACTAATAACTGTTAATGCTGGAAATGATGCTGGAGGAATTGCAACTTATGCTGCTGTAGGAGCTCACTTTGGATATAAAATGCTGTGGGGGTTACTGCTTATAACCTTTAGCTTAGCAGTAATACAAGAGATGAATGCAAGAATGGCAATTGTAACAGGCAAAGGACTTTCGGATCTTATCAGGGAGCAGTTTGGAGTAAAGCTTGCATTTTTTGCTATGCTAACACTTTTTATAGCTAATTTTGGAGTGTGCGTTGGAGATTTTGCAGGTATTGCAGCAAGTATGGAATTATTTGGAGTCAGCAAATATATTTCAGTTCCTGTTGTTGCTATATTTACTCTTTTTGTTATTACAAGGGGTAATTACTCAAAAATAGAGAAGATATTTTTAATTTTTACCTTTGTTTTCTTTTCCTATATTATAACTTGCTTTATAGCTAAGCCACAGTGGAATATTGTATTTAAAGAGATGTTCACTCCCCAAATTGAGTATAATAAAGAATTTATATTAACATTTATTGGTATGATAGGAACAACAATAACTCCTTATATGCAGTTTTATCTTCAATCTTCAATAGTAGATAAAGGACTTGGAATAGATGATTATAAATATGAAAAAATTGATGTTTATTTATCTGCTATTTGGGGAGATATGGTATCCTTTTTTATAATTGTTACAACAGCTATTACTTTATATAAAAATGGTATAAGAATTGAAGGTGCTGAGCAAGCTGCTCTTGCTTTGAAGCCTCTTGCTGGTCAATATGCATCAGCTCTGTTTGGAATAGGATTATTTGGGGCATCAGCTCTTGCAATAGCAATAATACCTCTTTCCACAACCTATGCAATATGTGAAGCTTTTGGATTTGAAAGAGGGCTTGATAATGAGTTTAAAGAAGCACCTATATTCTATGGAATATTTATAGGTATGATAATAACAAGTGCAATTATTGTTTTATTACCAAAGATTTCTTTGGTAGGAATTATGCTTTTTACTCAACAGCTTGCAGGAATGCTTTCTCCAATAATTCTAATTTTTATGGTGAGGTTAACTAACAAAAAGGATGTAATGGGCAAATATATAAACAACAAAATACAAAATATAATAATATGGATTACGGTTACATTTATTATAATTCTTTCAATAATAATATTCCTGTCGCCAATTATTGATATGATTATATAAAACAAAAGATAAAACTCCATTCTTAAGAAAAAAAGAGTGGAGTTTTATATTTTTGTTTTTTATATCAATAAAAAGATAAATAAATTCATTAATGAAAATTAAATTAATTATCAATTGAAAATATATCCTATTTAGCATAAATACTTGCAATATAAGATATTACAGCATATAATGTTATTATAATTTATTATCAATTGGGAGTGATATTGTGGATGAATGCACTTTAGGTACTAAAACTTCATGGATAACAATATTTATTAATACAGCACTTTGTGCATTTAAGATAATTGCAGGAATAATAGGACAAAGTACTGCTATGCTTGCAGATGGTGTACACACACTTTCAGACATACTTGCCACATTTGTAGTTATTATCGGATTAAATATATCATCAAAAAAAGAAGATGAAAAACATCCTTATGGTCATGAAAAATTTGAAGCAGAGTGTGCAAAAATTGTAAGTACGATTCTTCTTTTAACAGGACTATTAATAGGTTATGAAGGAATTAAAAGTTTAATATTAGGAGATATAAAAACTCCGGGATTTATTGCTTTGTTAGCTGCGATGATATCAATAGTTGTTAAAGAAGGTATGTATTGGTATACAATAATAGTTGCAAAAAAAATAAGGAGTTTGTCTATGGAAGCAGATGCATGGCATCACAGATCCGATGCATTTTCTTCAATTGGAACTTTTGCTGGAATTTTTGGAGCAAGGCTTGGTATTAAGGTTCTTGATCCGATTGCCGGAATAATTGTTAGTTTTTTTATAATTAAAGTAGGTATTGATTTTTATAGAAAATCAACAGCACAGTTGATTGATTCTTCAGCGGATAAGGATACTATAGAAAAAATAAGAAATGTTGTTATGTCAACCATTGGGGTAAAAGATATTACTATGTTAAAAACGAGACTTTTTGGAAATAAGATATATGTAGATATTGAGATATGTGTTGATTCAAATATGTCTGTAAAACAAGGACATGAAATAGCAGAAGCTGTGCATCTAAACGTTGAAAATAATGTAGAACACATAAAGCATTGTATGGTACATTTAGAACCATATAATGAGTAATAAAAATTCTCAAAGCAAATAGAGGGATGTTAAATATTTCTACTTGCTTTGAGAATTATTTTATTTGATTATTTTCTGCTTACAGCAGAAGGCCTATCCTTTCAGTTGTGAAATTTGCCTTTTTCATCGGATATTCAGTAGGATACCTCACCTGTATGACGGTTAATTACAATATATTCTTCGCCAGGAATGAAGCTCATATCATTCACAGTATCACCTCCTTTTTGTATTATATCCAAACTATAGAAAAAATAATTATAATTAATACAATTATTGAAATAATAAATATTTTTAATAATTATGAAAAATTTGCTTTTAAAAATTTTTTGTGTTATAAATAATAAATGTATATACAATTAGAAAGGAAAGTGAAGATGAGTAAAAGAATTTATGATGGGATAATTTTTGATCTTGATGGTACATTATGGGATGCAGTGGAGGTGATTCATAGATCATGGAAAAAAGTTGTGAGCAGTCATTCTAAATTTAAAAATTTTATAACTCTTGAAGAGCTTCAATCATTTATGGGGAGTAAAATTGATGACATATTTAAAAGCATATATAAAGATATTGATGATAAAGATCTATATAAAATAATAGATGAATGTACCCAAGAAGAATGTTCACTTATTAGAAAAGAAGGAGGAAAACTATATCCTAACCTGATAGAAACTTTAGATGCATTATATAAAAAATATCCTTTATTTATTGTTAGCAATTGCCAGAGCGGATATATAGAAGCATTTTTAGAATATCATGATTTACATAAGTATTTTAAGGATTATGAATGTTCAGGTAATACAGGCTTAGAAAAAGGAGAAAATATTAGACTTGTAATGAAAAGGAATGGTATTAAAAATCCTATATATGTTGGTGATGCTAAAGTAGATCTTGAAGCAACTAAAAAAGTTGGAATTGACTTTGTTTATGCTTCTTATGGTTTTGGAAGTGTAGATTCATTTAAAATTAAAATAGATTCATTAAAAGAGCTTTTATTATATTTTTAAATAAAAGAGGTGGGGTTATGGGAGGATCCAGTATTTTAATTATTATTCTACTTATTATATCTATATTAATTCAGTTTATTATTTTATCAAAATTAAATAAGGATAGTTTTGATGAAAAGATTTTAAGGCAATATTTTGATAATGTTCAGAGTAAAATTGAAGCAGCTTTTAAAGATGAGATAAGAAGGATAAGAGAAGAAAATTATACAATTTCTTTTCAAAACAGGCAGGAGATTTCACAAAACATATTAGGTATGACTGATAGCATAAATAAACAAATAAGCAGTATTGGAAACCTCCAAAAAGACCAGCTTGAGATTGTTACTGGGAAACTTTTAGAACTTTTGAAAACTAATTCTGAAGGACTTGACAAAATAAGGCAGGCTATTGAAGAGAAACTAAAACAAATTCAAGATGATAACAATAAAAAACTTGAAGATATAAGAGCCACTGTTGACGAAAAGTTACATACGACACTTGAGAATAGATTAGGGCAATCTTTTAAGAACATAAGTGAAAGGCTAGAGGCACTATATAAACAGCTTGGAGAAATACAAAGTTTAAGCTTAGGTGTTAACGATCTTAGAAAAGCATTAAGCAATGTTAAAACAAGAGGTGTATGGGGGGAAATACAGCTTGCCAATATAATTGAAGATTTACTTACAAGTGAACAGTACGATATGAATGTTGCAACTAAAAAAGGTAGCAATGAAAGGGTTGAGTTTGCATTAAAGCTTCCAGGGAAGGATGATATGCAAAAATATATATACCTTCCTATTGATGCTAAGTTTCCACAGGAAGATTACCAAAGGCTTCTTGAGGCCTTTGATTTGGGAGATAAGGAAGCTGTTGAAGAAGCAAGAAAACTACTTGAAAAAAGAGTTAAAGAAGAGGCAAAGACTATTTTTGAAAAGTATATAGATCCTCCTAATACAACAGATTTTGCTATATTGTTTTTACCCACAGAAAGCCTTTTTGCGGAAGTTGTAAGGAATACAGGTTTAATAGAAACATTGCAAAGGGATTATAAAGTTATAATAACAGGGCCAACTACTATATCAGCACTTTTAAACAGTCTACAGATGGGATTTAGAACACTTGCTATTGAAAAGCGCTCAAGTGAAGTTTGGAGGATACTTGGTGCAGTTAAAACTGAGTTTGGGAAGTTTTCTGAAATTCTTGAAAAGACACAAAAAAAGCTTTTAGAAGCAAGCAACAGCATAGAAAGTGCAACTAAAAAGACTAAAACTATTGAGAGAAAACTAAAGGATGTTCAGCAACTTCCACAGGAGGAAAGTCTAAAGTTAATGGAAAACGTATATGATGATGTTGATGAAACAGCATAAATAGGGGCAATTTGATTAAAACAATTGAATTTACTTATGTGTTGGTAAAAATAGAACGGTCGATAAATTTAAGGGGGATTTTTATGAAAATAAAATTTTGTGGGGCAGCAAAAACTGTGACTGGGTCATGCTATTATATTGAAGCTTGTGGAAGAAAGTTTTTGGTAGATTGTGGTATGTTTCAAGGTAAATGTGAAAATTTAAACAAGGAAGATTTTCCTTTTAACCCAAATGAATTAGATTTTATGATTCTAACTCATTCACACATAGATCATTCAGGAAGAATACCACTCCTTATTAAAAAAGGTTTTAAAGGTGGTATATATTGTACATCAGCCACAAGTGAGCTTGTAGATATAATGCTAAGAGATAGTGCTCATATACAAGAAAAAGAAGCTGAATGGGAAAATAAAAAAAGGTTAAGGAAGGGGCTTGAGCCAATTGAGGCATTATACACTATTGATGATGCAATAAAAGTTAAAGAATTTTTGTTTAGTGTTCCTTATGATAAACCTCAAAAAATTGATGAAAATATATCTTTTACTTTGAAAGATGCAGGACATCTTTTAGGTTCAGCAATAGTTGTTTTAGAAATAAATGAAAAGGATAAAATAAAAAAAGTAACTTTTACAGGAGATTTAGGGAATTTTAATATACCTATAATAAAAGACTATGAATATATAGAAGAAACAGATTATTTAATTACAGAATCTACTTATGGGAATAGAATTCATGAAATTGAAAAACAAACAGAGGACTTATATAGTATTATTGTTGATACAACAAAAATGGGAGGTAATGTAATAATTCCATCTTTTGCTGTAGGGAGAACGCAAGAGATTCTTTATATACTTAATCATTATATAGATATTGAGAAAAGAAAAAATTTAAAAACAGTTGAAATATATATTGATAGCCCACTTGCTATTCAAGCTACTGAAATTTTTGAAAAACATAAGGAATGCTATGATGATGAAGCACTTGATTTATTAAATAATGATATAGACCTGATTAATTTTGAAAATATTAGAATAATAAAAAGTACTGAAGAATCTATGGCATTAAATGAAAAGAAAGGTATTGTTATAATATCATCAAGCGGTATGTGCGAAGCAGGCAGAATAAAACATCATTTAAAGCATAATATATGGAGGGAGAATTCATCAATAGTTTTTGTTGGATATCAGGCAGAAGGTACATTAGGTAGAAAAATACTTGATGGAGAAAAGGAAATTAAAATATATGGAGAGAAAATGGTAGTAAAAGCTAAGATTTATAATATGCAAGGTTTATCTGGACATGCTGATATGAATGGAATATTAAATTGGATTATGAACATAAAAAAAGGAGTTAAAAATACTATTTTTATAACGCATGGAGACGTAGATGCACAGGAAAATCTAAAAACTGAACTTGAAAGTATAACTAAAGCTGAAATTATAATACCTAATATGTTTGATGAATATATTATTTAAATAAGTAGACTAAAAACATATCTTGACATATTTTTGATTGTAATAATATAATTTATATAAATATATATATTTAGTATGCTATGAAGAGGAAAAGTAGGTAAAAAAATCATTTAAGAGAGCTGGTGGTGCTGGGAATCCGGTATGATTTTTTACTGAAACAGGCCTTGGAGCGCTGGTTGAAAATGGCTTAGCCGAGTAAACTTAGCGGTTTCTCCCGTTAAAGAGAAGTTAAAAGTGGGCATTGCCAATGTAGGTGGTACCGCGGAAGTTAAACCTTTCGTCCTATGTTCAGGATTAAAGGTTTTTTTATTTTACAAAGGAGGTAGAAGAATGGAAGAAAATATTAAGGAAGAAGTTATAGTTGATGAAAACGAAAGCTCTTCAAAGACTTATTCAAATTTTATTCAAGATATAATTAATAAGGATTTAGAGGAAAATACCTATGGAGGAAAAGTTCACACTCGTTTTCCCCCAGAACCTAATGGATATCTTCATATAGGCCATGCAAAATCTATTTGCCTTAACTTTGGAATCGCAGAGTACAATAAAGGTCTATGCAATTTAAGGTTTGATGATACTAATCCAAGCAAGGAAGATACAGAGTATGTGGAATCTATAATGGAGGATGTTAAATGGCTCGGCTTTGACTGGGGAGATAGGTTATACTATGCATCAGATTATTTCGAAAAGCTCTATGAGTTTGCTGTTCAGCTTATAAAAAAAGGCAAAGCTTATGTATGTGATTTGAGTCCTGAACAGATAAGAGAATATAGAGGAACATTAACGAATCCAGGAAAAAATAGTCCTTATAGAGATAGGACAATAGAAGAAAATCTTGATTTGTTTGAAAGGATGAAGAATGGAGAATTTCCTGATGGATCAAGAGTTTTAAGGGCAAAAATAGATATGTCATCACCAAACCTTAACATGAGGGATCCTGTGTTATACAGAATTCTAAGGGCAACCCATCATAGGACTGGAGATAAATGGTGTATATATCCTATGTATGATTTTGCTCATCCATTATCAGATTATCTTGAAGGTATTACTCATTCTATTTGTACATTAGAATTTGAAGATCATCGCCCTTTATATGATTGGGTATTAAGGGAACTTGAGCTTGAAAGTCCTCCAAAGCAGATTGAATTTGCAAGGTTAAATCTTAATTATACTGTGATGAGTAAAAGAAAACTTTTAAGGCTTGTAAAAGAAGGTTATGTAGATGGATGGGATGATCCAAGAATGCCAACAATATCAGGACTTAGAAGAAGAGGATATACTCCTGAGTCTATTAGAGATTTTTGTAACAGGATAGGGGTAGCAAAGGCAGATAGCATAGTTGACATTAGTCTACTTGAACATTGCATAAGGGAAGATTTAAACAAGAGGGCAAAAAGAGTAATGGCAGTTTTAAGACCATTAAAAGTAGTTATAGATAATTATCCTGATGATTTAGTTGAAGAATTTGAAATTGAAAATAATCCTGAAGATATGAGTGCAGGTACAAGGAAGGTTCCATTTTCAAAGGTTATATATATAGAACAGGATGATTTTATGGAAAATCCCCCCAAAAAATATTTTAGATTAATGCCTGGAGGAGAAGTTAGATTAAAGAATGCATATTTTATAAAATGCAATGAAATAGTAAAGAACGAAAAAGGAGAAATAATAGAACTGCATTGTACTTATGATCCTGCTTCAAGGGGTGGAGAGTCACCAGACGGAAGAAAGGTTAAAGGTACTATACATTGGGTTTCTGCTGCCCATGCTGTTGATGCACAGGTTAGGCTTTATGATAATTTATTTACTGTACCAAATCCATCTGAGGACTCGGAGGGTAAGGACTTTACTGATTATATTAATCCTAATTCTCTTGAAGTACTAGAAGGATGTAAAATTGAACCTTCAATTTTACAATCAGATTTAAATGATAGATATCAATTTCTAAGGATGGGATATTTTTGCCTTGATTCAAAATACTCTAAAGAAGGGCAACTTGTATTTAATCGAATTGTTGGTTTAAAAGATAGCTGGGCAAAGATATCAAAGCAATAATTAAATATAAAAACTATTAATAAAGCCATGGTATGATAGAAAGAGCATATCATGGCTTTATTTGAGATATATAGTTTATATATTCTAAAATTTTAGGTTTCCAAAACTTATATAAACCTGGCTTTTCTTCTTTAAGAACAGATAAGAAAGTATCTAAAACATCAAGCTTATAAAGTCCTTTTACTAAATGCCTTGGGAAATCTCTTTTTTTTGTGTAACATTTTTTAGGATCAATAACCATTACTGATTCATCATATCTCACAATAATATCTTTACACCTTATGTCTTCCTTTGAAAAATTAAGTTTTTTAAATTCAATAAGTAGTTTAATTAAATTTTTAGCAAGTCTTTTACTTATGCCATTTTTTTTGATATATTTATTAAGAGGAGTACCTTCAATATAATCTCTTATCATATAGTTACCACATATACCATACACTTTTGGAAAATATTTGCTTTTTTTAATTCTAGAGAGTATTTCATATTCCCTCATGCAGCTATAAATATCAAAACATATTTTAATTGCCTTTCCATCCGGTAAAAGATATACGACTCCATTATGACCTTTTCCGACAAATTTGCAGTCAAGAAGATTTATATTAAAGTTTTCAATGTATTTTTTATATATTTTATTTCCCATGCTATCTCCTAATATTCGCATTTGTATATATTATGAGTTATAATATTGTTTTGACATAAACTAATAAAAAGGTTTTGATTAAAAGAATGAATTTTAGTAACTGAGGTGATATCATGGAAAAATTATCTAATAACAGATGCGAGAGATCGATTTATATTGATGAAAAAAAGCCTCTTTATGAAATTGAAAGAAGTATAGTTACTAAATTTAGGCATCATATATGGGGAAAATTTATCAAGGCAATTTCAGATTATAACATGGTTGAGGAAGGGGATAAAATAGCTGTTGCAGTTTCAGGAGGAAAGGATAGTCTTTTAATGGCAAAGCTGTTTCAACAGTTAAAAAGGATGAACAAAATAAAATTTGATCTTGAATTCATAGTGGCTGATCCGGGATACCATGAGGACATAAAAGAGATTTTATTAGACAACTGTAGACATTTAAATATACCTATACATATATATGAATCTGGAATCTTTGAAATTGTTGATAGGATAGCGAAGGATTATCCTTGCTTTATGTGTGCAAAGATGAGAAGAGGAGCATTATACTCTAAAGCAAAGGAACTTGGATGTAATAAACTTGCTTTAGGGCATCATTTTGATGATGTTATTGAAACTGTTCTATTAAATATGTTTTTTACAGGGTGTTTTAAAACTATGCTTCCAAAAGTTAAATCTAGAAATTTTGAGGGTATGGAGCTAATAAGACCACTTTATTATATTAAAGAACATTATATAGAATGCTATACAAAGGAAAACGGAATATACCCAATAAACTGTGCATGTATGGTAGCTGCTAAAAGAACTGGAAATAAGCGTTATGAAATAAAGGATTTAATAAAAGATTTGAAATTGAAATTTAAAGATATTGACAAGCATATTTTTACAGCTACTCAAAATGTTAACATGGATGCAATTTTAGGATGGCAAAAAGATGGGAAAAAGTATTCATATTTAAACTTCTATGATGAAAATGAAGAAGAGTAGATTGAAAAACTGATTAGAGAGGAGGGAAAGAATGATTACAGATATTTTTTTTAAGGTAAAAGATATAATGAATACTGATTTTATAAAAGTAATGCAAAATGAAACAATTAACGATGCAATGAATAAGATGATAGAGCATTTTAAAGATGAAGTTGTTGTATTTGATGAAAAAGGAAACCTTTTAGGGATATTTACAAGATCTGATCTGTCTAAAATAAAAAGATTAGGAATAGATTTTAATAGTGCATTAGAGAAATATATAAAAAGAGATGTTATAACGATAAATCCAAATTTCTCAGTAAAAGAAGCAAGAGATTTAATGATAAAGAATAATATAGGCAGGCTTCCCGTAGTTGAAAATAATAAAGTCATTGGAATTTTAACAAGTAATAACATAAGAGATACATTCTATATTAAGATGAATGAACTTTTTGATTTTCTAAATAATATAATAGAAAATATTCATGAAGCAATATGTATAGCTGATAATATGGGTTATGTTATATATTGGAATAAAAGCGCTGAGATGCTCTATAATGTTAAGGCTGAAGAAATAATAGGGAAACATATTAAAGATTTTTTTCCAAATGCAATGATTTTAAAAGTATTAAAAGAAGGAAAACCAATAGAAAACATGAAACATGAACCTATAAAAGGGAAAAGTGTAATTTTAAGTGCTATACCTATTTTCAACTCAAAGCAAGAAATCATAGGATGTGTTACAACGGATAGAGATATTACTGAGGTTGTTAACCTTTCAAAACAACTTGAAAATGCAAAGGAAAAGGTTGAGTTTCTTGAAAGTGCATATAAAAAGGAAATAGCAAACAAATACAGTTTTACAAATATATATGGTAAAAACAAAAAGATAATTGATGCTATTGCTCTTGCTCAAAAGGTTGCCCAAACATCTGCAAGCATATTGATTACAGGTGAGAGTGGTACAGGCAAGGAGGTTTTTGCAAAGGCTATACATGAGGCAAGTGGTAGGAGCGGGAACTTCGTTGCAGTAAACTGCAGTGCTATACCCGAACAACTTCTCGAAAGTGAACTTTTTGGATACGTAGAAGGAGCATTTACAGGTGCTGCTAAAAAGGGTAAAATGGGAAAGTTTGAGCTTGCGAATAATGGTACTTTGTTTCTTGATGAAATTGGGGATATGCCTTTTGAGATGCAAGCAAAGCTTTTAAGGGTATTACAGGATGGAATAATCTACAGGCTTGGAAGTGAAAAAGCAATACCAACAAATACAAGGATAATTGCAGCTACCAATAAAGATCTTAAAAAGCTAATAAAGGAAAATAAATTTAGAGATGATTTGTTTTACAGGTTAGCAGTAGTGCAGATTGAACTTCCTCCTCTTAGAGAAAGAAGAGAGGATATTAAAGATCTTGTAAATATTTTTATAAATGATATGGCAGAAAAGGAAAGAATTAAAATTTATAAAGTTGATGAGGAAGTTTATGATATTCTTGAAAGATATTCATGGGAGGGTAATATTAGAGAACTAAAAAATGTAATACAAAGGATGGTTATATTATCTAATGATGGTAATATAAACTTGTCATGCATTCCTGAGTATATATTTAATAGTGGAATACAAAATGTTGATACTTATGAAAATGAATATGACCTTCAAAAAATAGTTGAAAAGGTAGAAAAAGAAACCATTAGAAAGATTTTAAAGATGACTAATGGGAATAAGCAAAAGGCTGCAAAGATATTAAATATAAAAAGAACAACACTTTACTATAAATTAAATCAATATGGACTAAATTAAAACATATTTATGTTTAATATATATGTCAAATTTTTGACAACAGTGTCACATTATTGACACTGTTAATTTTTTTATTATATTAAGCAACATAAAGTATTTTCAAATAATTGATTTATAAATAAACAAAAAATGTGTCGAAATTTTGACATGCATATTTAACCTAAAATAAATAAAATGAATAAAGATTACGAATAATAATAGATGTAATGCCTGTTATTAAAATTATAAATAAATAAAAAATTTGGCATGCTATTTGCAAAATATATAAATGAGAAATAGATGGAGGTGATAGTGTGGCAAAGGTTTATAGTTTCGCTTTAAAAATGCATGTAGGTGCACCTTCAGTTCCAATTGTTAAGGAAGGACAGCATGTAAAAAGAGGAGAATGCATTGCACAGCCTAATGGTTTAGGTGCTAAGATTCATTCAAGTATTTCAGGAACAGTAAGCAAAATTACAGATAAAGAAATTCTAATTGAAGCTGACGATGTTCAATCTGATGACTATGTAAAAATTAAAGAGTGTGATGACATAGTTGAGGCTGTTTACGAAGCAGGAGTTGTAGGTGCAGGTGGTGCAGGTTTTCCAACCCATGTAAAATTAAAATCACAAATAGAAGATGGGTATATAATTGCTAACTGTGCTGAGTGTGAACCTGCTTTACACCATAATATAGAACTCCTTGAAAAGGATCCGGATATCGTAATTAGGGGTATTCGATATGCGATGAAGGCAACAAAGGCACCAAAAGGATACATTGCAATAAAGGGGAAGAATAAAAAAGCAATTGAAGCAATAAAAAAGTCTCTTAATGCTTCAAAGGACATTGAAATAAAAGAACTTCCTGATATGTATCCTGCAGGAGAGGAAAGAGCAGTTATTCATTCAATTTTTGGAATATGGCTTGAACCAACACAGCTTCCAATTGAAGCAAAATGCGTAGTATTAAACACTGAAACGCTTGCTAATATTACAAGAGCTATTGAAGATAGGAAGCCAGTAATAGATAAGGATATAACTGTTGTTGGGAAACTCAAAAGTGGTATAAAACCTAATGTCTTCTTTCAAGTTCCAGTCGGTACTCCGATAAAGGATTTGATTGAAAAGGCAGGAGGAATTGATGGTAAATATGGTGAGCTAATAATTGGAGGACCATATACAGGAGTAGCAAAGGATATTGAAACATCATATTTAACAAAGATTTCAGGTGGCGCAATTGTCACAATTGAGCTTCCAAAATATGAAGGACCTTTAGGACTTCTTGTTTGTGCTTGTGGTGCAAATGAAGAAAGGCTTAGAGATATTGCAGCTAAAATGGGATCAAAAGTAGTTGGAGTTACTAAGTGTAAAAATGTAGTAGAAGTTAAAGGGGCAAATAAATGCTTAACACCAGGAGACTGCCCAGGGCAAGCACAAGGTATTATGTATCTTAAAAAACAAGGAGCAAAGAGAGTACTTGTATCAAATTGCAGCGATTGTACAAATACTGTAATGTGCTGTGCTCCAAAAGCAGGACTTTCTGTTTACCATCATACAGATCATGTATTTAGAACAATAGATTACCCACTTACTAGAAGATTACCTATGGAAGAAAAGAAATAAAGGAGGCTGATTTTGAATGTCAATGAGTGCTGAACACGCACAGGAGCTAAAAAATGAAGTTGCTGTTGTGTGCTGTAGGACAGATGCAGGAACAATAATATCAGCAGAGAATCTGGAAGATCCAGCAGTTTTTCCAGATCTTGTTGATTCAGGTCTTTTAACTATACCTGAAAACACTTTAAAAATAGGTCAGGTATTAGGAGCAAAACTTATAAAGACTATTGATTCTTTAACACCACTTACTCCAGACTTACTTGAAGGAGTAAAGGAAATTGAAGGTGAAGTTAAATCAGAAAGCATGACTGCAGAGCTTGCTGATGGTGACGCAAAGGCTGTTTTAAAATATAACAAAGTCGCAGGAGAAGTAATTAAAGCTGAAGACTTAGAAAATCCAATGCATTTTGAAAAACTTCAAGATTCACTTCTTTTAAATTTAGATTCAAAAGTTTTAACAAGAAAAGAGGTTATAGGAGCTAAATTAAAAGTTGATGCACCAGCATTAACACCTATAACTGCTTCAATGCTTGAAGGATTTGAAGAAGTTGAAAATACTCAGCCAGTTGAAACTTCTGCACCAGCTGTTTCCTTTGGAGGAACATTAAAGATTAAGATTGCAGAAGGAAAAGGTATTGACATTGAAATACCAATGCCAGTTGCAGGTGCTACTACTTATACTAAGGCTCCAGTTGCAGCCTTATCACCTAAAACAGAAGCTAAGCCAGCTGAAAAAGTAGTAGAAGTAGCGAAGCAGGAAGTTAAGCTTGAAGATAAAGTAGTAAGAAAGCTTGTAAAGAAACACTTTAAAATTGATAAGGTAGAGTTTGGACCACAAACAAAGATAGAAGGAACAACTCTTTATATAAGAGAAGATATATGTAAAGATGCATTAAATGTTGATCATCTTGTAAAAGACATTAAGATAGATATAATAACTCCAGATAAATACAACACTTATAGTGAAACTATAATGGATGTACAGCCGATTGCTACAAAAGAAGGAGATAGCAAGCTTGGAAGTGGAGTTACAAGAGTATTAGACGGTGTAATAGTAATGGTTACTGGTACTGATGAAAATGGAGTTCAAATTGGAGAATTTGGTTCATCAGAAGGTATTCTTGAAGAGAATATCATGTGGGGAAGACCAGGAGCACCAGATAAGGGAGAAATATTTATAAAGACTCAAGTTACAATTGCAGCTGGAACTAACATGGAAAGACCAGGTCCTCTTGCAGCTCACAAAGCTACAGATGTTATAACTCAAGAAATAAGAGAAGCATTAAAGAAGCTTGATGAAAGCCTTGTAGTTGAAACAGAAGAATTAGTTCAATACAGAAGACCAGGCAAGAAGAAGGTTGTAATTGTTAAAGAAATAATGGGTCAGGGAGCAATGCATGACAACTTGATTCTTCCAGTTGAGCCAGTAGGTGTTCTTGGAGGAAAGCCAAACGTTGACCTTGGTAACGTTCCAGTTGTATTATCACCACTTGAAGTTCTTGATGGAGGTATTCATGCATTAACATGTATAGGACCAGCATCAAAAGAATGTTCAAGACATTATTGGAGAGAACCTCTTGTAATTGAAGCTATGAACGATCCAGAAATTGACCTATGTGGAGTAGTATTTGTTGGAAGTCCACAAATAAACGCTGAAAAGTTCTATGTATCAGAAAGACTTGGAATGCTTGTTGAAACAATGGATGTTGATGGTGCAGTTGTTACAACAGAAGGTTTTGGAAACAACCATATTGACTTTGCAAGCCATATTGAACAGATAGGAATGAGAGGCATTCCAGTAGTTGGTATGTCATTCTGTGCAGTACAGGGTGCCCTTGTTGTAGGAAACAAATATATGAAATATATGGTTGATAATAATAAGTCAGAAGCTGGAATTGAAAATGAAGTTTTATCCTGCAATACTCTTTGCAAAGAAGATGCTATAAGAGCAATGGCAATGTTAAAGTCTGCAATGGCAGGTGAAGAAGTAAAGGCTGCTGAGAGAAAGTGGAATCCAAATGTTAAGGAAAGCAACCTTGAAGCTATTGAGAAGACTATGAATATAAAAATAGACAGAGTAGAAAATGAAACTTCAATACCAATGAGCCAAAAGAGGCTTGAAAAATATTCAACAAAATAATAATAGATTGAAGGAATTAAAATGAAGTATGGTGATAAAATAATTGAAATGCAGGGAATCATAGTTGAAGTACATGATGGCTGTGTTTCAATTGACCTAAAAGGAAGGCTAGGTTTTTTAAAAATCCCAATGAGAATGCTTATAACTGATTATCCTTTAAAGGTAGGTCAAGAAGTAGGCTTTAAGATGAGCTTTGTTGAGGTTTTATCCAAGGAACCTAACGAGAAGTATGTAAGCAATATAGAGAAAAGAAGAAGAAAGGAAGGTATGGATTAATGGCTTTAACAGTTGTTAAGGGTTTACAGTCAGAAATATTTGTGCCAATAACACCACCACCTGTATGGACTCCTGTTACAAAGCCTCTTAGCGAAATGAGAATTGCTTTTGCAACAGCAGCAGGTGTTCATTTAAAGTCAGACAAAAGATTCAATCTTGCTGGAGACTTTACCTATAGATTAATACCAGGAGATTGCAACTCTCAAGATCTTATGGTATCCCATGGAGGATATGATAATGGTGATGTAAATAAGGATATAAATTGTATGTTCCCAATTGATAGATTGAGGGAACTTGCAGCAGAAGGATTTATAAAGGAAGTATCACCTGTTCACGCTGGCTTTATGGGAGGTGGCGGAAACCAGGAAAAGTTTAAAAATGAAACAGGTCCAGCAATTGCAAAGATATTAAAAGAAGCAAATGTTGATGCTGTAGTTTTAACTGCTGGGTGAGGTACTTGTCACCGTTCAGCTGTACTCGTACAGAGAGCGATTGAGGAATCGGGGATTCCTACAATAATAATTGCAGCATTACCACCAGTTGTTAAACAAACTGGTACACCAAGAGCAGTAGCACCACTTGTTCCAATGGGAGCTAATGCAGGAAAACCAAATGATCCAGAAATGCAAAGAAATATATTAAAAGATACATTAAAGCAGCTTATTGAAATCGATACACCAGGTAAGATAGTTCCATTACCGTATGAATATGTAGCAAAGGTTTAATATAGTAATTAGCCTAATGGAGAAAGAAAATTTCTCCATTAGGCAATAAAATAAAAGCGGTGATTCATATATGTCAGATGAAAAGATAATGAGAAATCTTATAATTAAAACATTTCATATAACAAAAGTTGAATTTTCAAAAAAGACTTACATTGAAAATAGGATTCTTTATATCAGAGAAAATATAAAAGATTGTTTGATTGATAACGAACAATCATATATCAAAGATATTAATATAAACATAATTTATCCTGATGCCCACGATATATTTGTTAATTCAATTATGGATTTTTCTCCAATTGCTACAAAAGTTTTAGGTAGAATTGGAGAAGGCATAACACATGTTTTGACTGGAGTATTTGTAATGCTTACCGGAGTTGATGAATTAGGAAATCAGGTTGCAGAGTTTGGATCATCAGAGGGTATTTTAAATGAACAAGTTGTTTTTGGAAGAGCAGGTACTCCATCAAAGGATGATATTATTATACATGTTGATGTAACTTTAAAAGAAGGCATGGGAATTATAAGGGATGGCATAAATTCAGCTCATAGAGCATGTGATAAACTTGTTCAAGAGATAAGAGATTATCTAAAGAAAATGAATGGAAGATTATGCGATGAAAGGTATGAATATTCAGACATTATAAGACCTGAAAAGAAAAAAGTAGTTATAGTAAAGCAGGTTGCAGGTCAAGGAGCAATGTATGATACTCTTCTTTTTGCTAAAGAGCCATGCGGCTTTGAAGGTGGAAGATCAATAATTGATATTGGTAATGTGCCGATTATTGTAAGTCCAAATGAATACCGTGATGGTGCACTAAGGGCAATGCATTAGGAGGTGAAGCTATGGGAGTTGGTCCATCTACAAAGGAAACAACGCTTCATCATTTTAGAGACCCATTGCTTGATGTTGTTTCAAAGGACAAAGACATAGATCTTTTAGGAATAATAATTGTAGGTACACCTCAAGCTAATGAAGATAAATATTTTGTTGGACAAAGAGTAGCTACATGGGTGGAAGCAATGAGAGCCCAAGGAGTGATAATATCTGTTGATGGATGGGGAAATAGCCATGTAGACTTTGCAAATACGATTGAAGAAATAGGTAAAAGGAATATACCAGTTGTTGGATTAAGTTTTGTTGGTACGCAAGCACAATTTGTTGTAACTAATAAATATATGGATACAATAGTAGATTTTAATAAGTCAATGGAAGGCATAGAAACAGAAGTTGTTGGAGAAAATAATGTCACAGAAATAGATGCAAAAAAAGCATTAGCATTTTTAAAACTAAAAATGAGAAAGGCAGGGGAATGAAATGAGAGCGATTAGAACTATAAATGCAGTTGATTCACATACAATGGGAGAACCAACAAGAATTGTAGTAGGAGGGGTTCCAGTAATACCAGGCGATACGATGCCTGAAAAAAAAGCATATCTTGAAAAGAATCTTGATCATATTAGAACAGCTATTATGCATGAACCAAGAGGGCATAAGGATATGTTTGGTTCAATTATAACACAGCCTACTAATAAAGAAGCTGACCTTGGAATTATATTTATGGATGGCGGCGGATATCTTAATATGTGTGGTCATGGCTCTATTGGTGCTCTAACTGTTGCTGTAGAACTTGGAATGGTAGAAGTTAAGGAGCCATTTACAGAAGTTGTCCTTGAAGCACCAGCTGGATTAGTTAAAGGAAAAGTAAAAGTTGAGGATGGTAAGGCAAAGGAAGTTTCAATAGTTAATGTTCCTTCATTCCTGTACAAGCATGATGTGGAAGTTGATGTTCCAGAAGTGGGCAAGCTTACCATTGATATTTCCTTTGGAGGAAGTTTCTTTGCACTTGTAAAATCTTCTGATTTAGGTATTGATATTTGTCCTGAAAATGCTCAAAAGCTTTGCGATGTTGGAATGAAGATACTAAAGGCAGTTAATGAGCAGGTTAAGGTAGAGCATCCAACTCTTAAGCATATTAAAAGTGTTGATCTTGTTGAAATATATGGACCTGCTAAAAATCCAAAAGCAAACCTTCAAAATGTAGTAGTGTTTGGTCAAGGACAAGTTGATAGATCTCCTTGTGGAACTGGTACAAGTGCTAAGATAGCAACTCTTTATGCAAAGGGAGAGCTAAAGATGAATGAAGAGTTTGTATATGAAAGTATAACAGGAACAATGTTTAAAGGAAAAGTTGTTGGTGAAACAAAAGTTGGGGATTACAATGCTATAATACCAGAAATAACTGGAAGTGCATATATCACAGGTTTCAATCAATTCATAATTGATCCAGAAGACCCATTAAAATACGGTTTTACTCTATAACTAAAACCTATATAATTTAGACAGTACGCAAAAATTACGCAAGTATTTAAATATGCACCTTAAAGTACAAGATAAAGGTGCATATTTAAAATAAAAATAAACAAAGGAGGAGAAAATATGTTAACAATTGTTCTTCTATTACTCGGACTATTAACCTTATATTTTGCTGTTGTATTCATCAAGGATTATGTTGAAACAGCTAAACAAGGAAAGCTTGAGAAGGAAAATTTTGCAGCATTAGGTGCAGTAGGATTTTTAACAAACTTCTTTGATACTCTTGGTATAGGAAGCTTTGCACCAACAACAGCTTTATTTAAGCTATTTAAACTTACAAGCGACAGAACAATACCTGGAACATTAAATGTTTCAATGACAATACCAGTTGTAGCAGAAGCTTTTATATTTATAACAGTTATAAAAGTTGAGCCTATAACCCTCCTTTCAATGCTTGGAGCTGCAACAGTAGGTGCAGTTTTTGGAGCAGGAATTGTTTCAAAACTTGACGAGAAAAAAGTACAGATTGGTATGGGAATAGCTCTTGCAGTAGTTGCACTTATTATGCTTGCATCTCAACTTAAGCTTTTCCCAGCTGGTGGAGATGCGATAGGTCTTACTGGAATAAAACTTATTGTAGCAATAGTTGCAAATTTTATACTTGGAGCACTCATGACTCTTGGAATTGGGCTTTATGCTCCATGTATGGCACTTGTATTTGCACTTGGAATGAGTCCTAAAGTTGCATTCCCAATAATGATGGGTTCATGTGCATTCTTAATGCCAGCAGCTTCAGTTAAGTTTGTAAAGGAAGGTGCTTATGACAGAAAAGCATCTCTTGCAATAACAATATTTGGTACAATCGGTGTATTTGTAGCAGCATATATAGTAAAATCTCTTCCTCTTACAACTTTAAAATGGCTTGTAATAGTTGTTATACTTTATACATCAATTATGATGTTTAGATCTGCAACAAAGAATGCAAAGGAAGAAAACAATAAAAAGGTTGCATAAGATATTAAAAGCTACTGTTAAAGCAGTAGCTTTTAAAAATTTTAATAATAATACCTCCTGAAAGCAAAAATATTGTATATAGGAGGTGTTTATATGGTTAAACATAAAAACGATATTGAAAATTCAAAATTAATATCAGCTATAGCCTATAGCAAGGATAGCCAAAATTCTACCCATGGGTATCTTGAAGTGGGTAATGATGCTACAATTCAAGCTAAAGCAAGGGCTATGAGAAATAAAAACAATACTACTGTCAATGTTGATGAGAAAAAATAGCTGATACGCTGCTTTTAGCAGCGTATTTCTTTGTTAAATTTTTTAAAAATAATATTGTTGTATTCATTAGGATTTGTTAATATATAAACAGTTACAAAAGTTATAGAAAGGGGATATGAAATGAATTACACAACAGAAGTTGAAAGAATGGTATGTGTTGCAAAGGGACCAAACCATGGACCAGCACCAATACCTGAAGAAGGAAAATGGGTACAAGCTAAGGAGATTAAAGATATTAGTGGGTTAACTCATGGAGTAGGTTGGTGTGCTCCACAACAGGGAGCTTGTAAATTAACTTTAAATGTTAAAGATGGTATTATACAAGAAGCACTTGTAGAAACATTAGGATGTTCTGGTATGACTCATTCTGCAGCTATGGCATCAGAGATACTACCAGGTAAAACAATACTTGAGGCATTAAATACAGACCTTGTTTGTGATGCTATAAATACTGCAATGAGAGAGCTTTTCCTCCAAATAGTATATGGAAGAAGCCAGACTGCATTCTCAGAAGGTGGACTTCCTATAGGAGCAGGTCTTGAAGATCTTGGAAAGGGATTAAGAAGCCAAGTAGGAACAATGTATGGTACTTTAGCTAAAGGTTCAAGGTATCTTGAAATGGCTGAAGGATACATAACCGAGCTTGCACTTGATGAAAACAACGAAATTATAGGATACAAATATGTAAATCTTGGAAGAATGATGGACATGATTAAAAAAGGTATGGATGCTAATGAAGCAATACAAAAAGCATCAGGTACTTATGGAAGATTTAATGAAGCTGTAAAAGTTATAGATCCAAGACATGAATAAGGAGGTTTTGAAGATGGCATTATTTGAAGGTTATGAAAGAAGAATAAATCAGATTATACCTGTTTTAAATAAATATGGTATGAATTCCTTAGAAGAGGCAAAGGCTGTTTGTGACGAAAAAGGAGTAGACGTTTATAACATAGTAAAAGGTATTCAGCCAATTTGTTTTGAAAATGCTTGCTGGGCTTATATAGTTGGGGCTGCAATAGCAATTAAAAAAGGATGTAAGAAGGCTGCAGATGCTGCAGAGGCTTTAGGTGAAGGTTTACAAGCTTTTTGCATACCAGGTTCGGTTGCTGATGATAGAAAGGTTGGTTTAGGACATGGAAACCTTGCTGCAATGCTTTTAAGGGAAGAAACAAAATGTTTTGCTTTCCTTGCTGGACATGAGTCCTTTGCAGCAGCAGAAGGTGCAATTGGTATTGCAAAATCAGCAAATAAAGTAAGAAAAGAACCTTTAAGAGTTATATTAAACGGGCTTGGAAAGGATGCTGCACAAATAATATCAAGAATTAATGGTTTTACTTATGTGCAGACTAAATTCGATTATTATACTGGAAAGCTTGAGATAGTAAGAGAAATAAAATACTCAAATGGTGAAAGATCAAAGGTTAAATGTTATGGTGCAGATGATGTTAGAGAAGGTGTTGCTATAATGCACCTTGAAAATGTTGATGTATCAATTACTGGTAACTCAACTAACCCAACAAGATTCCAACATCCTGTTGCAGGAACTTATAAAAAAGAATGCTATGAAAAAGGTAAAAAGTATTTTTCAGTAGCATCTGGTGGTGGAACTGGAAGAACTCTTCATCCAGATAATATGGCTGCTGGTCCTGCATCTTATGGTATGACTGATACTATGGGAAGAATGCATTCTGATGCTCAGTTTGCTGGTTCATCATCAGTACCTGCTCATGTTGAGATGATGGGATTAATTGGAATGGGCAACAATCCAATGGTTGGAGCGAGTGTTGCTGTAGCTGTTGCTATTGAAGAAGCAATGAATAAATAAAATAATAAAGCTTCTGCATAACGCAGAAGCTTTATTTACAACGTTATAAAGAAAGTATTGTATAAGAATTAAAAAATGAAGGTGGTAATTAATGAGCTGGGAAAACAAATATTTAAGCTTAACTCAGTATTTGAACAAACTGGAGAAAATAGCTATAGCCTTTTCAGGAGGAATGGATAGTTCATTACTATTAAAAGCAGCTACTGATAGTAATTTAAAAAAAGTCGTAGCAATTACAATAAATACACCTTATATACCATCCTGGGAGATAGACGAGGCAAAGCAGTTGGCTAATGAATTAAAAATAAGACATAGAGTACTTAATTTGGCTTTTATAGATGAAATTAAGTTTAATCCTGAAAATAGATGTTATTTATGCAAAAAATCTTTGTTTAAATCAATGATTGATGAAGCAAAAAAAGAAAGTATTGAATATATATTAGACGGAACTAATACAGATGATTTAAAAGATTATAGACCTGGTATTATGGCCTTAAAGGAACTCAATATAAAAAGCCCTTTACTTGAACTTGGATTTACAAAGAAAGATATAAGAGAAATATTAAAAAATTTAAATCTTAGTACATGGGACAAAAAACCAAATGCATGTTTACTTTCAAGGATTCCTTATGGTGAGGAAATCAATTTAGATAAAATTAAAAGGATTGAAGAATCGGAAAAATATATTTTAAACTTAGGATTTGATGCTGTAAGAGTAAGAAGCCATGGTGATATGGCAAGGATAGAAGTTCCTAAAAATCAGAGAAAAAAATTTTTTGATGAAAAACTATTAGATGAGGTTGCAAATTATTTGAAAAATTTAGGTTTTAAGTATGTGTCTATTGACATTGAAGGATATAGGACAGGAAGCTTAAATGAAGCAATAAAATAGTAGGTGGTTTTATGAATAGGGAAGAAATAAAAAGACTTCTTGAAGATATAAAAAATGAAAAAATATCATTAGAAGAAGGAATAAGTGAAATAGAAAATTTGCCTTATAAGGACATAGGATATGCTTTAGTTGATAACCATAGAGAATTGCGAGTGGGTTATCCAGAGGTCATTTATTGTGCAGGCAAAACTGTAGAACAAGTAGTGGGTATAGTGGAATATATGCTTAAAAAAGAATGTAATATACTTGCAACAAGAGCCGATGAAAAAATCTATGATGCTGTTTTAAACTTATGCTCTGATGCAAAATACAATAAACATGGCAGAATCATTACAATCAAAAGAAAAGAAATAGATATTCCTAACAGCTTTATTGCTGTTGTAACGGCTGGAACTTCTGATATACCCGTTGCAGAAGAAGCAGCAGCAACTGCAGAGTTTTTTGGTAATAAAGTTGAAAGAATATTTGACGTTGGTGTTGCAGGAATACATAGGTTATTTGGTAAACTTGAAATAATAAAGAATGCAAAAGTTGTTGTGGTTGTAGCAGGAATGGAAGGAGCTTTAGCAAGCGTAGTTGCAGGGTTAATAGATAAGCCAGTTATTGCAGTACCGACAAGTGTTGGTTATGGAGCAAACTTTGGAGGGCTTTCAGCTCTACTTACAATGCTTAACAGCTGTTCAAGCGGAGTTAGTGTTGTTAACATAGATAATGGATTTGGAGCAGGATATTTAGCAAGTATGATAAACAAATTATAAAATAGCTACATATCATAAATAACTTTATCATAAATGATAACAAAAAACTATTGAAATTTTGTACTAAAAATATTACTTTTATATTAAATAAGAAAGGAGTGATTAAATGCTAAAAGAAACTGCTTTTAAATATTATTCTAAAGATTATGATTTGAACTGTGCTGAAACCATTCTTTATGCCGCAAAGGAAGAGTATAAATTAAACTTAGACAAAAATACTTTAAAAACAATGGCAGCATTTGGCGGAGGAATGGCAGTTGAAGGTGTATGCGGAGCCATATCAGGAGCAATTGCAACTTTAGGGATATTATTTACAAAGGACAGGGCCCATGAAAGCGATAGAATTAAATTACTTACTAAGGAATTTATAGAAAAGTTTATTGAAAGGCTTGGAACTGAAAACTGTAAAATACTTAAAGATAAATACAGAAATGATGATATAAGATGTGAAAAGATGATTATTACATCTGCTGAAATACTTGATGAGATTGTAAAAAGAGAAATTGAAAAGGAATAAAGCAAATAAAAGTGCCGCAATTTGCGGTACTTTTATTTGCTTTATGATTAGGTTCTATAATAAATGTTGGGGTGGTAAACCTCAACATTTTTATTGTTTTATGAATACCACGGGCTATGCCCGTGGTTCTAAAAAGCTTATAGCTATGGGTAGAAAAAATTTTCTCCTTTGATAGAATAAATGATAACGGTCTGCCAACCGAAATCAAATCAAAGGAGGAAACAATATGGATAATGAAAGTTTATCACATACCAAATGGAATTGTAAATATCATATTGTATTTGCACCAAAATATAGACGGCAAATAATATATGGGAAAATAAAAGAAGACATAGGCAAGATATTAAGAAAATTATGTGAATATAAAGGAGTAGAAATAATAGAAGCAAACGCATGTAAGGATCATATACATATGCTTGTAAGTATACCACCTAAATTAAGCGTAGCACAGTTTATGGGATATTTAAAAGGGAAAAGTTCATTGATGATATTTGATAGACATGCAAATTTAAAATATAAGTATGGGAATAGACAGTTTTGGTGTAAAGGATATTATGTAGATACAGTAGGCAGAAATAAAAAAGTGATAGAAGAGTATATAAAGAGAATCAATTACAGGAAGACATAGCGTATGATCAAATAAGTTTGAAAGAATATATAGACCCGTTTACGGGTGAGCCGGTGAACAAAGGCAAAAAATAAGCCCCTTTTGGGGCAGCCTGAAAAAAATATGCGGAGTT